>NZ_JBIVJB010000004.1:0-76504 GCF_044750025.1 Pseudomonas sp. NPDC088885
TGAACGCGGCGCTAAACGCGTAGCAAGCCTGGAAAAGGTGTAAACGATGTCCCCGGTCTAATGTGTAAAGGATGTACCGGTCTCTACAGTGAGGGCTCTAAAGCCAACAACAGCGAGAGAATCAGGGTAAGGGCTCCAGCATCTGCGCAATCCTCATCCGCATTTCCCCATGCACATCCTCCGCATAAGGCACCGCGGTCTTCCAGTCATAAAACCACGCAGGCATCCTGCGCTTTTCCTCAGGCTCCGTGGCGTAACGGGGAAACAAATGGCAATGCAGCTCTGGCTCTGAATTACCCAGAATTTCATAATTCATGCGCAGCGCACCGGTGACCGCCAAAACCACATCCCCGAGGCGCGCCATGTCGAGCAGGTAAACCGCCCGGGCCTCCGCGTCCAGATCATTCAAACTCGGCACCACCGGGTCGGGCAGCAGCAGGCAATAACCCGGCAGAAACTGCACATCGCCCATGACCGCCCAGCCTGAAGGCATTCGGCAGATGACTTTTTCGTTGCTGCCATTGCGGGCCATTTCCACGCGTTGCGAGATAAGCGACATTCACAATCCTTGATGAAAGTTTTGAGTTCAAATTACCTTAACGTCCGTGCGCTGCATCCGCCAATGATCCCGTATCAACGCGCACAAACACCGAATCACCCACCGCTGTCAGCACATCGCCGGCAAACACCTCGCAGATCACCCGCGACTTGCGCCCGACTTCACCTTCAACTCTGGCGCGCAAGGTCAGCGGCACACCCATCGGCGTCGGCTTGATGAATTTGATACCCAGATTGCCCGTGACGCAATCAATACGCGGCAGGCTGCCCGGCTCTCGATTTTCGGCGCGGTAGTGGTAGGCCATCGCCGTCCAGTTGGAGTGGCAGTCGACCAGCATCGCGATCAAGCCGCCGTAGACCAGATCCGGCCAACCGCAGTATTTGGCGTCCGGCACGTGCTCGGCGAGGACGTGCACGCCGTCTTCATGCCAGTAGCTTTTGATGTGCAGACCGTGCGGATTGCTACCGCCGCAGCCGTAGCAAACGCCTTCTGGTGCGGCGCTGTCTTGCAAAGCAGTGTCGAGGCTGGTCATGGTGTTTTCATCCTGAAAGTGGGAGCCCGGTGAGGCGAATGCGGTTGCGGCCACCGCGTTTGGATTCGTAGAGCGCGGCGTCGCCTTGTTCGATCAGCGCCGCCAGACTGGCCGGCGGCGCCTCGAACAGCGTGGCGCCGAGGCTCAAGGTGACGGGTTCGGTGGTGGGGAACGTCTGCGCAGTGGTGCCGAGAAACTGCTCGCGCAGCACGTTGCCGAGTTCGACGATGCGCTCGCTGGAGGCGCCGTTGAGCAGGATGACGAACTCGTCGCCACCCAATCGTGCTGTCAGCGCATTACGCGGCAGCAGCGAACGAATCATCTCGCTCAAGGCGATCAGCAAGCGGTCGCCAGCGATATGGCCGTACTGATCGTTCACCAGTTTGAAGTTGTCGATATCGATCAGCAGCAGGGCGCCGGGACGTTCAGCCGAGACATCGGCGAGCAAGCGCGGCGCACGTTTTTCCAGGGCGCGGCGGTTGTAGAGGGCGGTCAGCGGATCGCGTTCGGCGAGGCGGGCGATCTCTTTTTCGCGGCGATAGCGCTCGGTGCCGGTCATCGACAGCGCAATCAGCATGATCGCCATCGCGCCTTCGACCAGTGAAATCTGGATGATCTCGCCACGAAACGCTGCCAGATCAATCAGCGTGCCGGGGATGACCACGGTCAGTGCCTTGGCGATATAAAAAGCGCCGTGCACCAGCAACACGTAGCGCAATTGCACGGCGCCGACGCTCAGGGATTTACCGTGCGGGCGCAGCAGAAAACTGCCTTTGAGCGTCGCCAGCGCCACCAGCAACGAGTTGGCCGCGAGCATGACTTTCGACCACAGCGGCCCGTCCGGCAGCAGCAACATCACCAGCCAGGTGACGAAAATCAGATACCAGGCGCTCGACAGGCGCGTCTGGGTGAAGCGCGCGACACCGAGCAGGAACAGAAAGTGTGCGGTCACCAGCAGACCGTTGGCGAACCAGATGCCGATCAGCAAAAAGCCGCTGCTGCGTAGCAAGGCGAGGGTGGAACCGACGGTGATCGTGGCGAAACCGGCGCTCCAGAACAGCAGGGAAGGCTCGCGAATGCTGCGCCACTCGATTGCCAGATACAGCGCGGCGGCGGCTGCAAGCGCGATCGAGATGGTCAGCATTGTAATAGGGTCGAGCGGCATTTCTGAGCGAGCCTGTCTATTGGGCATTAAGACCGGCGATTGTAAGCGTTTGGGCGGACTTTTCGCAGGGGGCGCGTTGCCGCGCAGACCACTGGTTTCGGCGCCGGCGCGGACGGTGTGGGCCGTCGCGCGTCGGGCGCTCGGTCATGGCTGCGGCGCGAGCCAGGTGTCCACCACCCGTCGATCCAGTTCTTCCCAATAGGCCATGCCCAATACCCGCGTGGTGTTCAGCCCACGCAGGTAGCCGCGCAGTTGATTGGCGGTGTCGCGAATGAGCTGTGGGTCGTGGATGTCTTTGTCGAGCAGGACGCTTTCGTACTGGACGAGATATTCCGCCACCCGATCACGGAAGTCGGGCAGTACGGCGTCGCGGATCAGATCAAACGTTCTCAAGGAAAGATCCTCTGTGATTATTTTTCGTTGGAATTGAGTGTGTATCAATCTACACGGCGCGCAACTATCGCTGGAAGTAATAGTGATCATCACGAAACGGAAGTTCTGCTTTAGCGGCGTTAGGCGGAAAATTGCCCCCATCGAACACGCTGCTCAAGGAATTTGCGCGATGAACACATTGACTCGACTGGCCATGGTCGCCCTGCTGATGGGCGGGGCGGTTGCCGCTGCACCGACCTACGCAGACGACGCCCGGTCGTGTCACTTGCAACCGATCACGGCCAGCAATGCGGCGTTGAAATACACGCAAACGGTCGGTGTGTTGTACAGCGAAAACACCTTGGAAAACCTGCAATACCTGGAGCGTTACCACGACATGGCGGCGAACGGCGCAAAAGACGCGCTGGACTCGCGGATTCGTGAAGCGTTTGTCGCCAGTTCCGATCCGGAGTTGGCGGTCGACTGGTTGATCAGTTCGTTGCAGCAGCAGTTTTTGTCGGTAACCGTTTACGACAATCTCGATGCGTTGATTCAGGCGCATCCGGACGTGGTGGTCAAGCTCGACACGTTCAATCGCTTGCTGACCCAGCGTAACAGCCTGGTTGAAGCGCGTTTCACCGCGAAGTTCTACGACGCCAATCTGCAATACATCGGCAAGGCCGAAGGCGCGGTGGAGAAAAATTTGCCATCGGTCTGGGTGCATAACCTGGCAGCGCCTGCTGTTGCTGCGCAGATCGACAAGCAGCGTGACCTGCAACTGAATGCGTTGAAGCAGTTCGACGCTTCGCTCAAGGCCCTGGTCGCCGCGAGCTGAACCCAACACATAAATGGCGATGGCGGCTCCGTGAGGCTGAACCATTGCCGGTTAAACCGAACCTTTTATTTTCAGGATTGAACCCGATGCGTCCTTTATTTGTGCCTGTTCTGGCGGTTGCCACGTTGTTGCTCGGCGGTTGCGCGTCTGCCCCGAACACGCCGAGCCTGACCTTGCAGACCAGCAAGACCCCGGCGCAATACGCCGATTGCGTGGTGCCGAAGTTGCAGGGCAGTGAATTGAGCCCGACCGTTTCGCAGACCCAGCGCAGCTACCGGATCGTGGTGCCGAGCAAGATTTCCGCCGACAACGTGCTGGAGGCTTACAAGGCCGGCACTGGCGGCAAGGTGTTTATCTATGAACGACACTTGCTCGCCTCGAACTTGCTGCCCTCCAGTTTTGAACGTGCTGCACAGGATTGCATCTGAAGACTGTGCGAACACGTATCTGAAAGAGCTCCTTTGGTTGGCCGCAACCAACCAATTCTTTGCCCCGCGCCTTTATTGGGTTGCGGGGTTTTTTTTGCCTTGTGATTGGGGGGAATGCAGTCATTGTGGATAGGGGATTTATTGTGGTGAAGGGATTTATTGTGGCGAGGGGATTTATCCCCGTTGGGCTGCGAAGCAGCCCCTCTTTAGATTTAAAAGAAAGGGCCGCTGCGCGCCCCAGCGGGGATAAATCCCCTCGCCACAGGTTCTATGATTGGCCTGAGGTTGTGTGACAGATTGGCTGCTGTAACATGCCGACACCCACATGTCACGAGCACTGAAAATGGATTCTCACTCGATTCTGACCTTCACCCTGGTCGGCGCCATCGCAATTGCCAGCCCAGGCCCGGCGACGTTGATGGCGATCAACAACAGCCTGGCCCACGGACAGCGCAGCACGATCTGGTCTTCCCTGGGCAACGCCAGCGGCCTGTTCTGCCTGTCCGCCGCCGCGATGCTGGGCCTCGGCGCCTTGCTCGCCAGTTCTGAGATGCTCTTCAACGCGGTGAAAATTCTCGGCGCCGGCTATCTGTTCTACCTCGGGGTCAAGCAACTGATGAAGAAGGGCCCAATGCTCGCAGTTGGCAGTGACAGCGATACCAGCAAAAATCGCCCGAGTCGCGGCAAGCTGTTCAAATCGGCATTCCTCACCGCAGTGACCAACCCGAAAGCGACGATGTTTTTCACCGCACTGTTCCCGCAGTTCATCGATCAGGACGCGGCGCTGCTGCCGCAGTTTTTCATCCTGACCTCGATCTTCATGGCGCTTTCGGTATCGTCGCTCAGCGTCTACGCGTCGTTGGCGTCACGCGCCAAAGGCGTACTGACCCGGCCCGCGCTGTCGCGGTGGGTTAGCCGGGTGGTGGGGACGACGTTCATCGGTTTCGGGGCGGCGATTCTGACGATGCGTCGGTAGACGGTTTTTTTGATGTGCTGGGTTCCAACTGTGGGAGCGGGCTTGCTCGCGAAGGCGTCGGGTTGGGCGGCTGGATTTTTGGTGACTGAGTACATATCCGTTGCTGCGGTAACGGCCGCTTAGGGTTCCGCCCTTACGGCGGGTCACCTTTTCCAGACGCCGAAAAGGTAACCCAATGTATGGTCAGCCCATCTTCTGCCACTCAGCAGCGATCAACGGTAAATCGAGCTTGCGCTAATGTATCCGGGCTCAGTGTGAGCACGTATAGCGCTCGGCCCTTGATGAGTAGTCGCTCCCGCCTGTCCTTAAAAAGGCTTCAGCTTCCAAAGCTTTTTGGGTTATCAGGTTTTCAGTCAGGATGTCTGCCGTTTATCGTCATCAGTACTGACGTCGCAAAAGCCGTTGGTGAAGCGTACAGATCAAGCTAAGAGCGTTGAGTTAAAGGTGCCGCCCTTGGTTAACAACACCCAGACGATTCTTGCCATTTTGTTCGCGAGGGCGCAGGCCACTTTGTTTGGATGTTTGCGTGCTAGTAAGTTTTTGGCCCAGACACCGAGGGCATCCGTTCGCTTATCGACGCGACACAAAACGGCGTGAGCGCCCTGCATCAGCAAACTCCTTAAATATTTGTCCCCTCGCTTGCTGATGCCGAGCAGTGTCGTTTCCCCACCCGTTGAGTACTGGCGCGGCACCAGCCCCAACGACGCTGCAAAATCGCGAGATGACCTGAAAATCGAAGCGTCGCCGACATCGGCCACCAGCGCGCTAGCGATGAGAGGGCCGATGCCGGGGATGCTCTGCAGGCGTTGGCCGGCATCGTTTTGCGTCAGCTGTTGTTTGATTTCGACGTCGAGTTTTTTGATCTCATGGGTCAGCTGCCGAATGTCTTCAAGCATGCGTTCGATAGCACTTATCAAGCGAGTGGGCAGTTCACGGCTCTCCATCAGACCTGAGAGCCGATCCAGTGCGGCGTATCCAACGGGAAAAACGACGCCGAACTCCAGGAGAAATCCATGCACTTGATTGATGACGGCGGTGCGTCGATTTACTAAAGACTTGCGCAGTCGGTGTTCTGTGGACAGCACCTGCTGCTCTACGGTTTTGACTTGAACCGATCGGGTTCTGGGGCGCGAGGCCGCTTCACAAATGGCCTCGGCATCAATGAAATCGTTTTTATTTCCGGTGACGTAGGCCTTCACATGTTGGGGTGCAATCAACTGCACGTGATGCCCCTGCTCCATGATTTTTCGGGCGAGCCATTGAGACCCGCCGCAGGATTCCATGGCGATTTTGCAGATCGAGATCTGCGCCAGAAAGGGGAGTAATTGGTTTCGGTTGAGTTTTTTACGCAGCACCTGATGGCCTCTGGCGTCTTGGCCATGCAGGTGGAAAGTGTGTTTGCCGATGTCGATACCCAAAAGCGTGATGGTATTCATGAGAAATCCTCCTTCAGTAAAAAGAGAGCCTCGACAAGTTTAGACCCGCCGAGGATCTCACCGGGCTGACCATCTCATTAAGGCTTTGCCCCAACGTTCGGCCCGCTCGCTGGGGCTCGGGGTTCCTTCGTTACGGAATTCATCCGGGCGCATCGCCTCCGGTTTGCTGCGCTGCACCTCCTCTCGATGCATTTGGCTGCGCCAAACGGTCGCTGCGCTCCCACCCCCGGATAAATCCCTCCACTCAGCCTTCCGACGGGGCGGGTAAAGCAAAATCAAAATCAAAAGCTGCAGCCGAGCTCGCGCTCATCCTGTGTAGGAGCTGCCGAAGGCTGCGATCTTTTGATGTTGCTTTCGCTTTTGTAGGAGCAGAGCTTGCTCGCGAAAGCGGTGTACCTGCAACGAGGATACTGAACCTGCCGCCGCCTTCGCGAGCAAGCCCGCTCCCACAGGTTTCTGCGGTGCATCCAAAATCCCGGTCATACCAAAAAACACAGTGGGAGCTGGCTTGCCAGCGATGGCGGCCTGACAGCCGACCAATCTCTGGCAGAAGTACTCAGTTCCAACTGTGGGAGCGGGCTTGCTCGCGAAAGCGGTGTACCTGCAACGTGGATACTGAGCCTGCCGACGCCTTCGCGAGCAAGCCCGCTCCCACGGGTTTCTGGGGTGTTTCCAAAATCCCGATCATACCGAAAACACTGTGGAAGCTGGCTTGTCAGCGTTGGCGGCCTGACAGCCGACCCGTCTTAAGCAGCCATCGCCTCAAACCCACTTGAACTGAGCCGGGAACCGCGCGACAAAGTGTGTTCCCGACTCGGCGTCGGAAGTTACGCTCAACGTGCCGTTGTGCGCCGTGGCAATCTGCGCCGCGATATACAGCCCCAACCCCAAACCTTCTTTGCGATGGCCGGCTTCCGAACGGGAAAACGGTTCGAACAGCAGCGGCATCAATTGCGCCGAAATCGGAGTGCCCTGGTTAGTCAGCGAGATCACGATTTCATCGTTCTGCGCGTAGGCGTTCAAGACAATCGGCGCGTGAACCGAACCGTGAGTGGCCGCATTACCCAGAAGATTGGACAGTAACTGACTGATGCGGAGCGCATCGCAATACACGCCGCTCGGCACATTCAGGGTATGCGTGAACGTCGCTCGCGGGTGTGACGCCTGTACTTCTTCAAGGGTCAACTGCAGCGTCTGTTGCAGGTCATCGACCAGTTTGCGCTGGATCGGAATCCCGCCACCCAGCCGCCCACGGGCAAAGTCGAGGATGTTTTCAATCAACACGCCCATGCGCAGCGAGCTGTTGCGGATCGCCGAAATCAGATTCAGCGAACGTTTTTCCTCGGTCTTGGTTTCCAGCAGATCGGCACTCATGCGAATCGCGCTCAACGGCGTGCGCAGATCATGCCCAAGCACCGCGATGAACTGCTCGCGCAATCGGCCAAGTTCATTGGCGTCAGCCAGTTCAACCTTGGTGGCCGCCAGATGGCTTTGCGTGTCGAGGCTCATGGCGATCAACTGGGCGAACAGGGTCAGGGTTTTCGCGATGGCCGGTTCATCGAGATTGGCCGGGACTGAGTCGATGGCGCACAGCGTGCCAAAAAAATCGCCATTGGCTTTGACGATCGGAATGGAAATGTAGCTTTCCAGGCCATAGGTTATCGGCGTGTGGTGCTTGGAAAAGATCGGGTGGGTGCTGGCGTGACCGAAGATCACCGGTTGCTGGTGTTGGCGGATTTCGTGACAGATGGTTGATTCCAGCACCAGCTCGCCGCCGGGTTTTAGGCCGAAATCGATCGAGTCATCGACAGCGCAGGCCACCCAGTTGCGCTCAGTGACGCGGGCAACCGCCGCGAAACGCATGCCGGTGAGGTGTTTGACCATGCTCAAAATCACCGGCACGGCGTCTATGCTGCTGATCGCGTCGATGTCAGCTGAGAATTGCGGGTCGGTCATGGCGGGCGCTTCGAAAAGATATCTGTCAAAGACTATCTCTTATTAGCCGACATGACTAATTGCTCCAGCGCAACAAATGCAACGGCGCCGAGAAAATCCCGGCGCCGTTGGTCGTTTTAGAACTTGTATTTGGCGGTCAGCATGTAGCTGCGCGGATCGCCGTAGTTGTCGTTGGAGCCCCACGTGGTGTTGGAGCCGATGGCGGAGTAGTAGACGCGGTCGAAGATGTTGTTGGCGTTAACTTGCAGATCGAGGTGCTGGTTGACTTCGTAACCGGCCATCAGGTCGGCGGTGGCATAGCTGCCCTGTTCGACGCGATAGGTGCCGTTGGCGACTGGCACGTCGTTGTACATGCGGCTCTGCCAGTAAACGCTGCCGCCGACGCGGAGTTTTTCCAGCGGGCCTTGCAAGCGATACATCGTCGAAACCTTGAACAGGTGCTCCGGCGTGTCGGTGTCGAACTGCTGATTATCGTTGGCCGGGTTTTCGTCTTTGATGTAGTGCGCGCGGGTGTAGGTGTAGCCGGCGCCCACTTGCCAGTTTTCGGTCAGCGCACCTTGCAATTCCATGTCGACGCCCTGGCTGCGAACCTTGCCCGAGGCCTGATAACAGGTCATGACCGGGCAACCCAACTGCGTTGCGGCGGTGGTGGCGCGGTTGGTCTGGTCGATCTGGAACACCGCCAGGCTGGCGTTGAGCGCACCGTTGAAGTATTCACCCTTGACGCCAACTTCGTAGTTTTCGCCAACGATTGGATCGAGCACTTTGCCGGACAGGTCTTTCGACGATTGCGGGCTGAAGATGTCGGTGTAGCTGGCGTACAGCGAGTGATGATCGTCGAGTTTGTAGATCAGGCCGGCATAGCGGGTCAGGTTGCGGGTGACTTTAAAGTCGCCGTCGCCGCTGCGGTCGTCGTAGTCGTACCAGTCGAGGCGACTGCCGAGGATCAGTGTCAGCGGGTCGGCGAGGCTCAGGCGCGTGGTCAGGTAAACCGCGTCCTGCGTGGTGACGGTGCGGGTTTTGCTGTCGCGCACGAAATCAGGTTTCGGCGCGCCGATCGGCCAGGCCGTGGTGTATGGGTCGTATTCTTTGGAGGTCGCATCGTAGACGCGATTGCTCGCACCGACGACCAGTTCGTGGGTGCGGCCGAAGGCTTCAAACGGGCCGCTGGCAAACGCATCGATCGATCTTTGTTTGTCGGTGTTGTGCGACTGGTAGGCGGTGGTTTCCAGCGGGCCGCTGTAGCGCGACAGATAGGTGCCGGAGAATTCGCCGTTGAGTGTCGAGGCCGAACCCGCCACGTGCAGGCGCCAATCGTTGTTGAAGCGGTGCTCGATATCGCCGAAAACGGTGTCGATCTGCAGCTTCTTGTTTTCCCAGTCGGTGCCGGGATAGGTCGAGCGGGGCAGGTCGAGGTGGTGTCCGTCGGTGCCCAGCGGCAAGCCGCCCCAGAAGTAGTTGGTCTGCTCGTTCTGACGCGAGAAGCCCAGGGATGCGGTGGTGCTGTCGCTCAGATCGGCTTCACCGATGGCGTAGAACAAGCCGTGATCGTTTTGTTCTTTGTCGCGGAAACTGTCGGCGCCCTGATAGGAACCCACCACGCGGCCGCGCAATGTGCCGCTCTCGTTCAGCGGGCTGGAGGCGTCGATCTCGCCGCGATAATCATCCCAACTGCCAGCGGCGCCGGTGAGGGTGACTTGCTGCTCGGCCGTCGGGCGTTTGCGCACCATGTTGATCGCGGCCGAAGGGTTGCCGGCGCCGGTGACGAGACCGGTGGCGCCGCGAATGATTTCCACGCGGTCGAACATCGCCAGATTCGGTTGTACGGCCATCGAGAACGGCTGGTACGAACTCGGCAGGCCGTCGTACATGATGTTGTCGATGTCAAAACCGCGCGAGCTGTAAGTCTGCCGGCCCGGGCCGCTGGACTGACTGAGGAACAACCCCGGCGTCGCTTTGACCACGTCGTTGACGCTGGTCATGGCCTGATCGTCCATGCGCTGGCGGGTGATGACGGTCACCGCTTGCGGTGTTTCGCGCATGGTCAGTGGCAGTTTGGTCGCGGTCTGCATCGGGCCGGTGGTGTAGGAGCCCGAACCTTCGGTGGTGCTGCTCATTTGCGTGGCGCCGATTTCGGTGGCGCCGAGCTCCAGAACGGTGGCTGCTGTGTCATCTTTCGGCTTGGTTTCAGGCGTTTCATCCGCTGAAACGCTGGTGATGCTGGCCATACAGATGGCGAGTGCCAACAGGTTAGGTGAACGGTTTGCACGACGGCTTTTGGTGTGAAACGACATCAATCTGCTTCCCCAAGTAATACAAAAACGAATCTGTTGCGACTGCGTGTAGGAATTATTCGCATTAGTCTGGCAGATCGAATCGCTCGAAGAAACCCGTACGAGTCAGTTAGTTAATGAAATTTTCACATTTGACGCGTTTGAGAACACGGGGGGCTGAAGCGGGGAGTCGCTGCCGATCAACGAACATTGTGATCGGCAGCGAGGGGGAGAGGGGTCAGCTTAAATCTTCGGCTTGATGGCGCTCAGGCACCTGAGTTACCTCATCGCCCCACGTGCGATTGACCCGCAGGCCACGAATCACCGCAGGACGATTGGCGATCTCTTCGGCCCAGCGCTGCACGTGGGTGTATTCCTGCGCCGCGAGAAACTCCGCCGCTGAATAAACGTTGTTGCGCACCAGTTGGCCGTACCACGGCCACACCGCGATGTCGGCGATGGAGTATTTGTCGCCGGCCAAATACGGGCTCTCAGCCAGACGTCGATCGAGCACGTCGAGCTGACGCTTGGCTTCCATGGTGAAGCGGTTGATCGGGTATTCCATCTTCTCCGGCGCATAGGCGTAGAAATGGCCGAAGCCGCCGCCGAGATAGGGCGCTGCGCCCATTTGCCAGAACAGCCAGTTGAGGGTTTCGGTGCGTCCGGCCGGATCTTTGGGCAGGAAGGCGCCGAATTTCTCCGCGAGGTAGAGCAGGATCGCGCCGGATTCGAACACGCGAGTCGGCGGTTCGGTGCTGTGATCGAGCAGGGCGGGGATTTTCGAGTTGGGGTTGATCTCGACGAAACCGCTGGAGAACTGGTCGCCCTCGTTGATGCGGATTAGCCAGGCGTCGTATTCGGCAGCGGTGTGCCCCAATGCCAGCAGCTCTTCGAGCAGGATAGTGACCTTGACGCCATTGGGCGTGGCCAGGGAATACAACTGCAAAGGATGCTTGCCGACCGGCAGGGTTTTGTCGTGAGTCGGCCCGGCGGTTGGTCGATTGATGCTGGCGAACTGGCCGCCGGACGGTGCTTCGTGTTTCCAGACTTTGGGCGGAACGTAGGGCGACTTGCTCATGAAACAGACCTCGTCATCGATGAATGCACGAGGAGGAATATACCCAATCAAGGGTGATCCATGTAAAACCGGACTGCCTGCCAAACAGTGTTGACCCTGCCGCCGCCTTCGCGAGCAGGCTAGCTCCCACAGGGTTCTCAACCGTACACAAAATCCCGATCAAACCACAAATCCCTGTAGGAGCCGAGCTTGCTCGCGAAAGCGGTGTGTCAGGCGATGGAGAGGTTGTCTGTGCCGACGCCTTCGCGAGCAAGCTTTGCTCCTACAGATTTCTGTCGGACACAAAGGCCCGTGTACGCCCCAAATCAAATGTGGGAGCGAGCCTGCTGGCGAAAGCGCTGTGTCAGGCAATGAACATGTTGACCTTGCCGCCGCCTTCGCGGGCAAGGCCGGCTCCCACAGGGTTCTCGGCCGTACCCAAAATCCCGATCAAACCACCCGATAACTGTAGGAGCCGAGCTTGCTCGCGAAAGCGGTGTATCAGGCGATGGAGATGTTGTCTGTGCCGACGCCTTCGCGAGCAAGCTTTGCTCCTACAGATATTCTGTCGAACACAAAGCCCGTGTACACCCAAATCAAATGTGGGAGCGGGCTTGCTCGCGAAAGCGGTCTGTCAGACACAGCTTCAATTAATGGCGGATATCGCCGCAGAAAATATCGACATTCCCATCAGTCGCGGCCGTGCGCACCACCACGTAATACTCACCGGCCAGCAACGTCGACAACGGCACCGGTGCGCTTCTTGAGAAGGCCCAACCACGCACCGGTTGGCGTTCGGTATTGACCTTGTCGTTCATCGCATACGCCACCGGCCCAGGCTGTGCGCAGCTGCCTTTGTTGACGAAGGTGTACAGGCGCAAGGGCAGGGAAGCCCCGTTGGGTGCGCCGCTGATGAAGAAGCTGAAACCGGTGTCCTTGCCCCAGTCGGCGAGCGTGACGTTGCCGATCTGACCGCTGTTCTGGCGAGTGGCGGTGAGCGTCACGTTTGCGCCGGGCTTGGATGAAGAGGCGCAACCGAACAGGCTGGCGACTACCAACAGTGCGGTGAGTGAATGACTGAATTTCATGGCTGGCCTCCGTTAATGAAGAACTGCAACCACTTAGTTAAGCAGATCGTCGGGCGTCTGAAACCGTCGCATCAACCCGACCACCGTTTACCGTCTTCACGCGCGGCTCTTCGGCCGCTGATCCGCCATCTCGTACCACGACGCCTTAGACGTCAGCTCGACGTGCTTCTGATTGTCCGAGGTGAAGTGCGTATCCAGCGTGCCCAGTGCCACCGAAACCCACTCGGCAAATTCACCCTGTGCCCGCGACCAGAACATCGACGAGCCGCAGTGCGAGCAGAACTGGCGCACCACCGATTCAGAGGATTGATAGGACTTGAGGTCTTCACCGCCCTGCAACAATTCCAGATTGCCGCGCATCACACTGCCGAAGCTGGCAAATGCTGCGCCGTGGCTTTTGCGGCATTGGCTGCAATGGCAGTGTGAAAGCGCTTTGGGCCGTGAGCGGATCTGGTATTTGACCGCGCCACACAGGCAACTGCCGCGGAAGGTTTGGGGTGAAGGTGTGAGCATTATTGTTTTGGTTCTCCATGAAGGATGTACAGCGATCACCGAGGCGCGACTGTGCCTGATTTCGCGCGTTTCGGCGAGTTCGACTTGTATCAAAAATCCATCGGCCAGCGCTGTTTCAGGTGCTCGGTCAAATACTCGATAAACGCTCTGACTTTGGCCGTCATCGCCGCGCGCTCCTGCACGCAGGCGAAAATCTCCATGGGTTCGACAACTGCATGAGTTGCGTCGTCGCGTTGTGCAAACAACGGCAGCAGCTGGCCGTTTTGCAGATACGGAGCCGCGACGAACTCCGCCAGTCGGGTGATGCCGGCGCCGTGGATTGCCATCTGCGTCAGCGCGTCGATGTCGTCGCTGATCGCGGTCGCGTTGATATCGGCGTCATAACGCTGACCATCGCGGATAAAACTCCAGCGCAGAAAACGCCCGTCCAAGGGGTAACGAAACGCCAGGCACGCATGGTTTTGCAGATCATAAGGCGATTGCGGCCAGCCGGCGCGCTGCAAATAAGCCGGCGCGGCGCACATGATGAAGGGCAGGGACACGATCTTGCGTGCGACGATGCCGTCCTCCAGTTGCGGCTTGATCCGCAAGCTCAGATCGATGCCGTCCTGGATGTGATTGATCTTGCCGTCGGTGGTCGACAATTCGATCAGCAGGCGCGGATGTTGCGCGGTGAAACCGGCAATCAGCGGCGCCAGCACATGCCGGCCGAACGCGGAGGTCGAGGCGATGCTCAAGCGACCTTGCAGTTCGCTGTCTTCGCGATTGATCGAACTTTGCGCGGACTCCAGATCCGCCGCAATCCGCTTGACCTTTTCGTAGTACACCGCGCCGTTTTCGGTGAGTGCCATGCGCCGGGTAGTGCGTTGCAATAGGCGCACACCGAGGTGTGTTTCCAGGCGATTGATGGTCTGGCTGACCGCTGCGGCACTGACGCCCAACGCCTTGGCGGCGCCGACGATAGAGCCGGATTCCACCACTTTGATAAAACTGGCAATCGCCGCTAACAGATTCATCGATGTCCTGCCGGAAGGGCTTGATTCGTAAGTACTGCTTTATAAAGCACCTGCATTTGGCCGTCTAGTTGAGGGGCCAGGGCTTTGCTAACGTGCCCGCTCCCTGTCAATGGATGGAAAGCCCTATGAATCAAAGAAGCAATGCAGAAGCCGTTTATGTCCGTCGCCGCAAGCTTTCGGCGCGAGCGACGCCGTATGTGTTTGCGTTGTACATGGCGACCATCATGGCTTTTCTGATGTCGCTGGTGATTACCGCCGCCAATTCAGGCATTGATAACGACTACCTGAGTAATGCGCTGCACGCCTACAAGCTGGCGATGCCGGTGGCGTTTCTGTGCATCCTCGTGGTGCGGCCGATCGTGATCAAACTGGTCGCGATGACCGTGCATCCGCATCGCTGAGCTCGAATACTGTGCCGGTCGCGATGGCGTCTTGTAGGAGCTGCCGCAGGCTGCGATCTTTTGACCTTTTCAACGGCAGATCAAAAGATCGCAGCCTCGTTTCACTCGACAGCTCCTACAGGTTTATTTGGCCCACAACCTTTCTAACTGAATACATGCAAAACCCAATGTGGGAGCCTGCTGGCGATCGCGGTGTGTCAGTCAACAGATCAGTAATCTGATGCTCCCTCTTCGCGAGCAAGCCCGCTCCCACTTTGGAATGCATTGCAAATGTGGGAGCGGGCTTGCTCGCGAATGGCCTCACAGTCAGTTGAGTGATGAAGTCTGGACATCGACTTTCAGAAAAACTCATCAAGCAACTGATAAAAGGCAATCCGCCGCTGATCCGGCTGCACGCCGTAAACCTCGAAAAACACCGGCACCCACGCCTCGCCGAGGTTGTGCGTGATGCTATGCGCAGCTAAAGCCAAATCCTGATAACGATCCGCGACCCCCAATCGGCCGCAGTCGACAAAGCCGCTGAACTGACCGTCGTCAGCGAGGAAATTGGGCAGGCATGCATCGCCGTGGGTCACCACCAGATCTTCATGGCTCGGGCGTTCCAGGAGCATCTGTTGGAAGACATCTTCAGCAGATCGACCGAGGCGTGAATCGTCGAAATCCTCTTCATCGATCAACCCGGCATTCAGGTGCTCACGAGCCAGTTTTATTTTCGGGTCGAGGCTGTGATCGAACGGGCAGCTTTCGATCGCGATCTCATGCAGCTCACGCAAAGCGTTGGCCAAGAGTGTAACGATCTGCTGCGGCGCAAGGTGCGGGCTGCTGGCCAGATCGCGCCCGGGCACTGCGGTCATCAATAGCCAGTTTTTATCTGCTTCGATGGCGGTTTCAAGCACGTGCGGCGCGGCCAGGTTCTGGCTTGCCATCCAGCGCAGCCGCGCGACCTCGCCGGGCAGTTCGCCCCACTGCATGACTTGTTCGGACTTCACGAACAGCGGTGCTGAATCCGCGCACGCTATGCGCCAAACGTCGGCACGGGATTCGCCGATGATCTGTTGTTCGATGACGGCTGCGGCAAAGCGCTTGCGCCAAATTTGGGGTAAGTCCATTGCGTTCATCCCTGAGATGAAAATTGATGGCGGGCATTGTGCCACCCCGGCGTTTTTAGTCGCAAACGAGAAACTGTTTCCCGGTAATCAATCGAAACTTCGCCATCCGCGCGACTGTCCAGACCCTTACACCGGCGAAAAGACGAGGATCGAGATGACAACGACAGTAGGCGATTTTCTGGTTGAGCGGCTCAGCCAATGGGGCGTCACGCGGATTTTTGGTTATCCGGGCGACGGCATCAACGGCGTGTTCGGCGCGCTCGATCGAGCTAAAGGCAAGATTGAATTTGTGCAGGCGCGGCATGAGGAAATGGCCGCGTTCATGGCCTCGGCCCACGCGAAATTCACTGGCGAGCTGGGCGTGTGCATTGCCACGTCCGGCCCCGGGGCTTCGCATTTGATCACCGGGCTTTACGATGCGCGAATGGATCACATGCCGGTGCTGGCCATCGTTGGGCAGCAGGCGCGCACGGCGTTGGGCAGTCACTATCAGCAAGAGCTGGATCTGGTGTCGATGTTCAAGGACGTCGCCGGCGCGTTTGTGCAGCAGGCTTCGGCGCCTTCGCAGGTGCGGCATTTGCTCGACCGGGCGGTGCGTACGGCGGTTGGCGAGCGTCGGGTGACCGCGCTGATTCTGCCCAATGATTTGCAGGATCTCGAATATCAGGCACCGGCCCGCGCGCACGGCACCGCGCATTCCGGCGTCGGTTACACCAAGCCGAAAGTGCTGCCCTATGACGAAGATTTGCAGCGTGCGGCAGACGTTTTGAACGCAGGCGAGAAGGTCGCGATTCTGGTCGGCGCCGGCGCTTTGCAGGCAACGGATGAAGTGATCGCCATCGCCGAAAAACTTGGTGCCGGCGTGGCCAAGGCGCTGCTTGGCAAAGCGGTGCTTCCGGATGATTTGCCGTGGGTGACCGGCAGCATCGGCCTGCTTGGCACCGAGCCGAGTTACAAGTTGATGACCGAGTGCGACACCTTGCTGATGATCGGTTCGGGCTTCCCGTATTCGGAGTTTTTGCCTAAAGAAGGTCAGGCGCGCGGTGTGCAGATCGATCTGCAACCCGACATGCTCAGCCTGCGTTATCCGATGGAGGTCAATCTGGTCGGCGACGCAGCGGAAACCCTCGCGGCGTTGTTGCCGTTGCTCGAACAAAAAACCTCGGGCAAGTGGCGCAAAAAAATCGAAGGCTGGCGCGGTAGCTGGGAGAAAACCCTGGAAAAACGCGCGATGGCCAAGGCCAAGCCGATCAATCCGCAGCGGGTGGTGTATGAATTGTCACCGCGAGTGCCGGATGAAGCGATCATCACCAGCGACTCCGGTTCGTGCGCCAATTGGTTTGCGCGCGACCTGAAAATCCGTCGCGGCATGATGTGTTCGTTGTCCGGCGGGCTGGCCTCGATGGGCGCCGCTGTGCCTTATGCAATCGCTGCTAAATTCGCCTATCCCGAACGCTCGGTAATTGCTCTGGTGGGCGATGGTGCGATGCAGATGAACAACATGGCCGAGCTGATCACCGTTGCCAAATACTGGCGGCAGTGGAAGAGCCCGAAATGGATCTGCGCGGTGTTCAACAACGAAGATCTCAATCAGGTGACGTGGGAACAGCGGGTGATGGAGGGCGATCCGAAGTTCGAGGCGTCGCAGAACATTCCCGATGTGCCGTATCACCTGTTCGCGATTTCCATCGGCCTGAAAGGGATTTTCGTTGATCGCGAAGAGGACGTGGCGGGGGCGTGGGAACAGGCGTTGGCTTCCGATGTACCGGTGCTGATCGAGTTCAAAACCGACCCGAACGTGGCGCCGCTGCCGCCGCACATCAAGCTTGAACAAGCGAAGAAATTCGCCACGACGTTGCTCAAGGGCGATCCGGACGAGGCGGGGATTCTGGTGCAAACCGCCAAGCAGGTTCTGAGCTCAGTTCTCCCCAGCAAAAAATAACGTCCCCCTGTAGGAGCTGACGAAGGCTGCGATCTTTTGACGTTGTTTGTAAGATCAAAAGATCGCAGCCTGCGGCAGCTCCTACATGGGAGTGGAGTTTGGAGGTGATGTTTGATTTTCATTGGTTGTGCCGGCTGGAGTCTCGGGCGTGAGCATTGGCCGGCATTTGCGGAGGAGGGCACGCATTTGCAACGCTATGCGGCGCGGCTCAACTGTGTGGAAATCAACAGCTCGTTTTACCGCCCACATCGCCGCTCAACCTATGAACGTTGGGCGGATTCGGTGCCGGAAGGGTTTTGCTTTTCGGTAAAAATGCCCAAGCAGATCAGCCATGAACGCCGATTGTTGGATTGCGACGAAGAACTCGATGAGTTCCTGGCGCAGTGCAGCGGTTTGGCTGATCGCTTGGGCTGTTTGCTGCTGCAATTGCCGCCGTCACTGGCATTTGATGCGGTCAGTGCCGAAGCGTTTTTCAGTGCGTTGCGCCAGCGTTTCGACGGCGACGTGGTGCTGGAGCCGCGTCATGAGACATGGGTGGCTGCCGAATCATTGTTGATCGCTTACCGGATCGCTCAGGCTGTGGTCGATCCGTCGCGCATCAGCAGAGATTCTTCCGCGGTTGGCTGGCAAGGGACGCGGTATTGGCGCCTGCACGGTTCGCCGCGTATTTACCACAGTGCCTACGATGACTCCTATTTAGAGAGCCTCGCTAGCGTATTGCAGGCCGCCGATGCGCATGGCGCGACGACCTGGTGCATTTTCGACAACACCGCCAGCGGGGCCGCGCCAGGCAACGCGTTGGCACTGACGGCGCTGTCTAACAGCTAGTCTCAGACCACGAGATGCTCATACAAAATCGTCGCACCGACGATCATCAGCACCACACCGCCAACGATTTCAGCACGTTTGCCAACCATAGAGCCCAACACCCGGCCGAGCATCACGCCGATGGTTACCATGGTCATCGTCGCCAGACCGATCGCCGCCGCAGCCACCCAGATGTTCACGTCAACAAACGCCAGGCCAACGCCCACGGCGAGGGCGTCGATGCTGGTGGCAAACGCGGTGACGGCGAGAATCAGAAAGGAGTGCGAACCCGGTTTCTCTTCTTCCTCTTCTTCATGCTTCAAACCGTTGTAGATCATGTGCAGGCCGAGCACCACGAGCAGAGTGAAGGCGATCCAGTGATCCCATTCGGCAACCCATTGGCTCGCGGCCTGGCCGATCAGCCAGCCGATGATGGGGGTGATGGCTTCGATCACGCCGAAGATCAGACCGGTGCGCAGGGCTTCGGTGAGGCGAGGTTTGTGCAGGCTGGAGCCTTTGCCGATGGCGGCTGCAAACGCATCCGTGGACATGGCCAGCGCAAGGAAGATGAGGGAAACAGGATTCACGGAGATACTTCCAGTCGGGCTATGAGTCAACGACACAACCACACGCCCGACTTTTAGGCATGGATGTGTCGTCGGTCTCACCAACCAAAAGGTGTTCGCACCACGGCATGTTGCCGAGAATGTTGATACGAACGCTTCCGCAGTGCACGGAAACAGGCTACTCCCCAACGAGGTGCGGGATCATAGGCGGGGGAGTATGAAAATTTCGTTAAAACTGCCGCTCAAGCTGATTTGTGGCGAGGGGATTTATCCCCGTTGGGTCGCGCAGCGGCCCCTCTTTGAAAAGCTGGGAGCGCTGCGCACTCCAACGGGGATAAATCCCCTCGCCACAAGGTTATCTGTCAAGCATCAAAATCAAGTAGCAAACCTCAGTTGCCATCCGCCACTTTGCGCTCAATCTCATCGACCTTGCGCTGCAGCGTCTCGGCATCCTGCTCTTTCACTCGGGTAGACGAAGGCGTAATCACCTCATCCACACCTTTGGTGTCGTCATCGTGGTCTTCAAGATCACGCTCGACCACGTTCACCGGTTTGCCGGATGTGTCGGTAGGTGGGGCATTCGGGGTTTTGTCGTCGTTGCTGTTCATGGTGTTGACCTCCAGTGGTGTAAACATTGGAGGCGGTGGTTTGGCAGGCGTTCAGAAACTTTGCGCTCATGCATTAGCCCAAGAGGTATCAATCGCTGTCTGGATGACCCAACCCATGCGCAACAAAACTCTACTTTCAACCGTGTTCGGCTTGTCTGCCCTGATCATCGGCCAGGCTGCTTACGCCGCCAGTTTCGACTGCGACCGGGCCAAAGCTGCCGATGAAATAACAGTGTGCGCCAACCGTGCGCTTAACGACATGGACGTGAGCATGGCGCTGCTCTACAAACTGGATCGCCGGTTTCTGCCGATGGGCGGCCGTGGTGCCTTGATTGACGAGCAACAGGCGTGGCTGAAAACCCGTGGCAAATGCGCCGCTGATGTGAAATGCCTCACCGACGTTTATCAGCAGCGAATTCAAGCATTGCAGCAGATCATCGACACCCGCGTGGTCACCCAGGGCCCGTTCTGAAAAGCCTTTCGCGAGCAAGCCCGCTCCCACATTTGACCGAGTTCGATCTCACGAATACGGTCAAATGTGGGAGCGGGCTTGCTCGCGAAATGGCCAGTTCGGTCAACATCACCGTCACCGAACAACCACCCAAATCGAGCACACCCGACTCAGTCTTTGAGAATGTCGCGATCCTTGGTTTCCGGCAGGAAGAACGTACCCAGTATCGCCGTCATCACCGCAATCACGATCGGGTACCACAAGCCGTAATAGATATCCCCGGTGGCCGCGACCATCGCGAACGCCACCGTCGGCAGGAACCCGCCGAACCAGCCGTTACCGATGTGATACGGCAGCGACATCGAGGTGTAGCGAATGCGCGTCGGGAACAGCTCCACCAGCCACGCCGCAATCGGCCCGTAAACCATGGTCACGTAGATCACCAAAATGGTCAGCAACAGCAGCACCATCGGGTAATTGGTTTTTGCCGGGTCGGCTTTCTCTGGATAACCGGCTTCTTTCAGCGCAGTGCCAAGGGTCGCGGTGAACGCATCATTGCGAGTTTTGAAGTCGGCGGCGGGCAGGGCGCTGCCGTCGAAACTCTCGACGACTTTGTCGCCAATACGCACTTGCGCCACGGTGCCGGGTTCGGCGGTGACGTTCTCATACGGAATCGCCCGTTTCGCCAGCAACGTCTTGGCCAGATCACAAGAACTGGTGAATTTGGCCTTGCCCACCGGATCGAACTGGAACGAACACTGGTCGGGGTTGGCGATCACCTTGACCGGGTTTTTCTCCTGAGCGATGAACACATCAGGGTTGCCGTACTGGGTCAGCGCATGAAAGATCGGAAAGTAGGTTAGCGCCGCCAGAATGCAGCCGACCATGATAATCGGCTTGCGCCCGATGCGGTCGGACAGGCTGCCGAAAATCACGAAGAACGGCGTTCCGATCAACAGTGATCCGGCGATCAGCAGGTTGGCGGTTTGCGGGTCGATCTTCAGCGTTTGCAACAGGAAAAACAGCGCATAGAACTGCCCGGTGTACCAGACCACCGCTTGCCCGGCCGTGCCGCCGAGCAACGACATGATCACCACTTTGAGGTTGTCCCAACGGGCAAAAGACTCGGTCAGCGGCGCTTTCGACGCTTTGCCTTCGTCCTTCATTTTCTGGAACACCGGCGACTCGCTCAGTTGCAGGCGGATGTACACCGAGACGATCAGCAGCAGGATCGACAGCAGAAACGGAATCCGCCAGCCCCACTCTTCAAACGCTTCAGTGCCCAGCGCGGTGCGGCAGGCGAGTATCACCAGCAGCGACAGAAACAGGCCGAGGGTCGCGGTGGTTTGAATCCACGAGGTAAAGAAGCCGCGTCTATTACGTGGCGCGTGTTCGGCCACGTAAGTCGCCGCGCCGCCGTATTCACCGCCCAGTGCCAGGCCTTGCAGCAGTCGGAGGGTGATCAGAATCACCGGCGCAGCGACGCCAATGGTCGCGTAACCGGGCAGCAAACCGACAATCGCGGTCGAGACGCCCATGATGACGATGGTGATCAGAAACGTATGTTTGCGCCCAATCATGTCGCCGAGCCGGCCGAACACAATCGCACCGAACGGCCGCACCGCGAAGCCTGCCGCAAACGCCAGCAGGGCAAAGATGAATGCAGTGGTTTCGTTGACGCCGGCAAAGAAGTGCTTGGCGATGATCGCCGCCAGCGAACCGTAGAGGTAAAAGTCGTACCACTCGAAAACCGTGCCCAGCGAGGAGGCAAAGATGACTTTGCGTTCCTCCTTGGTGATGCCGCCGCTGCGCGGTGGACTGCCGGTGGATGTTGTGTAAGTCGTGGCCATGGGTGTTCTCCGTCGTGCTTATTGTTGTAGGCCGGAGTCCCCCAATACCGCTTATCTCACCCTGGCCTTGTGGCAGATGCCTGAAGCGCTGATGCGTAAAGCGTGCACAGTTTGCCGTCGGGCAGGTGTGCACGCTTTCCTGAAGCATAATCAGCTTCTGGCAGATATCCACTCGCCAGCATCGGCACTTATGCTTTGACCCAGCGCTGGCGACTCCAGGCACTCAACCAGTCCACCATGAACACCAGCACCAGCATCGCCAGAATCACCGTGCTGGCCTGCGCTTCCTGAAACAGGCTGAGGCTCACGTAGAGCATCTGGCCCAGGCCGCCAGCACCGACAAAACCCAGCACGCTGGCCATGCGAATGTTGTTTTCCCAGCGATAGAGGATGTAGGCGAGCAGTTGCGGCGCCAGATTGGGCAGGGTGCCGTAGCAGAAGGCGAGGATCGGATTGCCGCCCTGCAAACGGATGGCCTCGGCCGGTTGCGGCGGCGTGTTTTCCAGCGCTTCGGCGAACAACCGGCCGAGTACTCCCGTGGTGTGTAAGGCGAGGGCGAGGGCGCCGGCATTCGGGCCAAGGCCGGCAGCGAGCACCATCAGCGCCGCCCAGACCAGTTCCGGAATCGCCCGCAAGGCATTCAGCAGCAGGCGCGCAACACTTTGCAGCGGCCAGCCGAAACGTCCCGCGGCCGGCAGCGCGAGAACAATGCCAACAACTGCCGCCAATAGCGTGCCGACAGCGGACATGGCCAGCGTTTCCATTGAGCCGTGAAAGATTGCTTTCAGGTAGTCAGCGCTCAAATCCGGGCTGAGAAAACGCTGCACGTAAGCGCCCATTTGCTTCAGGCTGGTGGCGCTGCCCAGTTCACCGAGATCCAGACCCAGATAGGCGAAGGACGCAATCACGGCAACCCCGATAGCGGCGATCAGCAGCAAATTGATCAGGCGATTCATGCCAGCCTCCAGCGCAGCAAGCGGCTGAGTTGATCGGCGGCCAGCACCAGCAGCAGGAACGTCAGCAACATGCTGGCGACTTCACCGCCAGCGAACATGCGGATCGACAGGTCTATTTGCTGACCCAGGCCCCCCGCGCCGACAAACCCCATCACCACCGAGGCACGAATCGCGCATTCCCAGCGATACACGGTGTACGAGAGCAATTCCGCGCCGACATTGGGCAGCGTGCCGTAAGCGAAAGCCGCCAGTCGGCCGCTGCCAGCCTGCAACAACGCATGCGCCGGGCGTTGGTCGGTGGATTCGAAAATCTCCGCGTAGACCTTGCCGAGCATGCCGCTGTAGGTAATGGCAATCGCCAGCACGCCCGCTGCCGGGCCGAGGCCGACCGCACGCACGAACAGCAGTGCCCAGACAATCTCCGGCACGCTGCGCAGGAAAATCAGCAGCCCGCGAACCGGCCAGCGCAGCAAACGTCCCAAACGACTCGGCACGCCACCGCGAGAGGCGGCGGACAGTGACAGGGCGCGACTGGCAATCAAACCGGCAGGTACCGCCAGCAGCAACGCCAAAGCCATACCGGCAGTGGCAATGGCCAGGGTTTGCAGGGTGGCTTTAAGCAGAATTTGCAGAAAGGCTTCGTCGTGCGCCGGCGGCCAGAATTGCGCGACAAACTGGCCCATTTCATTCTGGCTGCCGGGCAACAGCACACTCAGATCCAGCTCGCTGAGTTGAATCCCCGGCCACAACAAAGCAATGGCCAGTAAGCTCAGTAGCAACCGTGGCCATGCAGCGGGATCGCGTGAATCGGCTTTCAGCATCGTGGAATCTGCACAGTCAAAGGCACGGCCACAGCGGTCGGCGATTGCAGCTTTTCGTTGGCGTACAGCGCGTCGAGCATGTCCGGGCTGACTTGATCGGACGGGCTGTCGAACAGAATCTGCCCTTCGCGCAAACCGATGATCCGAGGGAAATGCGATAACGCCAGATCGACCGCATGCAGGCTCGCGATCAATGTCACGTTGTGCTCGCGGGAATGGCGCGAAAGGATCGACAGGGTATGCCCGGCCATCACCGGATCCATCGCCGACACCGGTTCATCGGCCAGCAAAATCTCTGGCGCTTGATACAGCACACGAGCAATGCCGACGCGCTGCAACTGACCGCCAGACAATTGTTGGCAATGGGCAAACAGCTTGTCGCCCAGATCCAGCCGCGCCAATGCTGCGCGCGCGCCCGCTACATCCAGCGGATGCAGCAGGTTCAACAGACTTTTGCCCAGACTCCACTGACCGAGCTTGCCGGCCAGTACCGCCGTGACCACGCGTTGACGCGGCGGCAGCGGCGGTGCCTGATGCACCAGGCCGATGCGTGCACGCAGGCGTTGACGCAGGCGGGCAGACAAGTGCCAGGCGCGCTCGCCAAGTACTTCGATTTCACCGCTGCTGGGCCGCAGTGCGGTGGCCAGCAGATTAAGCAGACTCGACTTGCCAGCCCCGGACGGGCCGATGATCGCAACCTGTTCGCCAACGCCAATCTGCAAATCGATACCGCGCAGGGCATCGACTCCATTGGCGTGGCGCAGGCTGCCCTGTTTGAGGCTTAAGGTCATTTCAGCAGTTCGGCGGCGCGGGCGGCTTCCTCGATGCCCTTGTAGTTTTCAGGCTTGGTGTCGATGAAGCGGCTGGCGGCTTGCAGATCCAGAATCTTCTTCTGCTCAGGATTGGCCGGGTCGAGATCAAGGAAGGCTTTTTTGATCTTCGCCGCGAGTGCTGGATCAAGGGTGCCGCGCACGGTCCAGTTGTAATCGAAGTAGGTCGGGGTGGTGGCGAAGACTTTCACCTTGTTGGTGTCGACCTTGCCGGCGTCTACCAGTTTTTGCCAGACGCTGGCGTTCAACACACCGGCGTCAACCTTGCCGGCCTGTACCCAGGCCACGGTGGCGTCGTGAGCGCCGGAGTAGGCAACGCGGCTGAAATACGCTTCCGGCTTGATGCCGTCGTTTTTCAGCATGAAATAACGCGGCATCAGGCTGCCGGAGGTCGACGACACCGAACCGAAGGCGAAGGTCTTGCCTTTCAGGTCGGCGAGGCTGTGCACGTTCGGGTCAGCGGTGATGAATTTACTGGTGAACTGCGCATCCTGTTCACGCTGCACCAACGGGATCACCGGCGTGGTGGCATCGGTCTTCAGACGTGCCTGAACGAAGGTGAAACCGCCCAGCCAGGCCATATCGAGGCGATCGGTAGCGAGTGCTTCAACCACAGCCGGGTAATCGGCCACCGGCACAAACTGCACTTTCATGCCAATTTGCTGCTCCAGATAAGCCCCCAGCGGTTCGAACTTGCGCAGCAGTTCAGTCGGCGCTTCATCGGGAATCGCGCTGACGCGCAAAACGTCTGCGGCTTGAGCCATCAAGGTAGAAAGGGACAGGGCCAGGCCGGCGGTCAATGCCAGGGTTCGTTTGAGCATGGAAATCTCCGTTTCATGAGCGGCAAAAAGATGTGAAGAGCTGAAAGAGGGCGCTACGTGAGGGTAGACGAATCGGCGAGGTTATACGTACTCACGCGCGCGAAGGCCAGCGCCATCGGGGGGATGCGCTCAGAAACGTTCGTCGAGGATCGCCGGCAAGGTCAGTTCCCTGACGTAGCTGGCCGGAGACAAACCAAGGATCATGCGCACCACCTCGACGACATCGTGTACGGGAATCAAATGTCCCTCACCACGCTGCGCCGCGACGTTAATCGGTGTGCTCAGTAGATCTTCGGTATTCAGATAGCCGAGATTCAGGCAGGTCACTGCCAGACGCTGCTCTCTGTAGCCTTCGCGCAGGGTCTCGGCGATCCCGCGCAGGGCGAATTTGGATGCGCCGAAAGCGACTTCCGGACGCCCGCTCTGTGGCAGACCCGAGGTCGAACCGGTGAGGATGATTCTGGGATGGGGACTTTTTAGCAGAAGGGGCAGCAGACGTTTGATCAGCAAAATGGTTGAGGTGATGTTGCAGTTGACGATGGCCTGCACTTCGTCGTCTGCGCTTTCGACAAAGTCGTACGCGCTGTCGAAGGCGAACTCTTCCCAGATGCCGAGGTTGTAAATCAGCGTATCCAGCCCGTCGGCCTTTACCGCTTTTTCAATCTCTTGCGCAGCCCTGGCCGGGTTCATCAGATCGGCTTCTACCCAGCTTACAGATCGCTCGGCATCCGCTGGCAAACCGTCTGGGCGCGAGCGGGAAACGCCGATCAACGTGTCTCCCGCGTTGCCCAACCCCTCTATAAAAGCTCTGCCTAAACCTTTACTCGCACCCACCACCAAAATATTCATCGATCGTCTCCATGATCCAAGTGCTGATTCCGTACAGCATGCAAACAGACGACCTAGGAAATGGCAAACGAATGGGTGTGTCGGAATATTTATGGACGATAAACGCTACTCCCTGTGGTGAGGGGATAAATCCCCTCACCACAGGGTTTGTTTATTACTCACCCCCGAGAAACTGTTACCGCACTATTCCGGGCTGTGACAAAGGCAAGGTCTCTGCCTATCCTCCATGACATTCCCAACGTGGCAGCGACGGTTTCCTGTTTCGCTCCCCTCAGCAAAAGTCTTGTTCATGGATCTACTGTTACCCACATCGCTCAATGCCCCAAAGTTGATATCCACGTAGTGGGTGGCGGAATGAAGCTTTCCAGACCGCTGCCAATCGACCTGCGCGGACTGATACTGCTTTTTGTCCTGCTGTCGGTCGTCGCGACGCTGTGCAACAGCCTCTATGTCGCCTATCGCGTACAGCGTGACGCATTGATTCACGCGACGCTGGAAGCCAATGGCGCGTATGCGGCGAAAGTAGCTTCGAGCATCGGCGAGTTTCTCGGCGCGGCCCACAATCATTTGAGTTACAGCGCGACGGTGCTGGGCGATCACTGGGATGAGCCTGGGGCATTGCGCAAAGAAGCCATGCGCTTGCAGGCGCAGGACACCGATTTCAACTCGGTGACGATTCTCGATGCGAACGGGCAAGTGCTTCAGGCATATCCGGACAGCTTGCAGATCGTCGGCGCCACGCTGCAATCGCAGGGCATCCAGCAAGCCCTCAAAGAGCGCCGGCCCTTGGTCAGCGAGGTGTACGTATCCTCGGCGGGCAATCTGGTGGTGTTTGTTTCGCAACCGGTTTTCAGCCCGTCAGGTGTATTTCTCGGTGTGGTGGGCGGGTCTGTTTACTTGCTTGAGCAAAGTGCGTTTCACACGGTGATCAGTCGTCATTTCCATCACGACGGCACCTTCGCTTTCGTCGCTGACGGTAATCGGCGGCTGTTGTATCACCCTGACTCGAAGCGGATCGGCGAAGTGCTGGGCTGGAGCCTGACGGTGGATGCCGCGTTGCGTGGTGAAAGCGGCACCTTGCAAGGCGACAACTACCGCGGTGTGCCGATGCTGGCCGGCTACGCCCGTGTGCCGGAAGCCAATTGGGCTGTGGTGGTTCAGCAACCTCGCGAGCGCAGTCTGGCGCCGTTGGCTCAGCTGATGCGCGATATGGTTGTGGGGATGATACCGGCGGGTTTGCTCGGGCTGGCCCTAATCCTCGCTGGAACAGCGCTGATCGCCCGACCCTTGCGGCAATTGTCGGCGGCCGCCGACCAATTGGCCGCGCCTGACACCACGGAGCGCTTGAACCGGGTGCATGCCTGGTACCGCGACGCCGCAGCAATCCGTCAGGCGATGCTGGCCGGGGTGCAATTGCTCCATCAGAAACTCGGTCAGCTCAGTCATGAAGCGCAAAGTGATCCCCTCACAGGCCTGGCCAATCGTCGCGCCATGGACGCTGCGCTGAACCTGCTGGATCAGTCCGGGCAGGGGTATTCCGTGCTGGCACTGGATATCGATCATTTCAAACGCGTCAACGACACCTTTGGACATGACGCCGGCGACGTGGCCCTGCGAAGCGTTGCCGACATCCTCAAACAGAACTTGCGCTCGGGTGACTGGGCGTGCCGCTCCGGTGGTGAGGAGTTCGCACTGATTCTTCCGGATACCCCGCTGGATACCGCGCGGATGATTGCCGAAAGAGTCCGCGCGCACCTCGAAGAAACCGAGGTGCCGCAGGTGGGCAAGTTGACGATGTCCATCGGTGTGGCGTGCCGCGATGCAGACATTGCGACATCCCCAAGCGTGTTGAAACTTGCTGATGAAAGGCTTTACATCGCCAAGCAGAGTGGGCGCAACAAAGTGGTATGAAGGCCAGCAGCTTACGGCTGTTTGGCAATCACCTTGATCTCAAAGTCAAAGCCATACAGCCACGTCACACCCACTGCGGTGACTGTCGGATGCGGCGCATCGCCCCAGAATTCGGTGAGCACAACATTCCAGATCGTCTCGAATTTGCTGTGCGGATCGACGATGAAAATCGTCACGTCGACCACATCTTCGAAGCTGCAACCGGCCTCGCTGAGGATCGCATTCAGATTGATAAAGGCTTGCCGTACCTGGTTCTGCAGATCCGGCTCCGGCGTACCGTCTTCGGTGCTGCCGACTTGCCCCGATATAAATAGAAAACCGTTGGAGCGAATCGCTGGCGAGTAGCGATTGCGCTCATAAAGGGTACGGCGAGTGGCTGGGAATACGACATCGCGCTGAGTCATGGGGTGTCTCCATCGGTGAGTTGATGAAGCCACTGTAGGTATTTGCAGGCGGGCGATAAACGCGCAAGCTTGGCGTTCACTGTTTGTGAATCCCAAACAATCGAGGCGCGAACCTTGGATCGATTTGACGCAATGCAGGCGTTTGCCCGAGTGGTCGAGGCGGGGAGTTTCACCAAAGCCGCCGAAACCCTGCACATGAGCAAGACCACCGTGACGCAACTGGTGCAGCAATTGGAAGCGCGGTTGCGGGTGAAGCTGCTCAATCGCACCACACGCAAGGTCAATGTTACGGCAGATGGCGCTGCGTATTACGAAAAAGTCGTCAGGCTGTTGGCGGATATGGAAGACGCTGAAAGTAATCTGCCTGGCGTATCGGTGGTGCCCTCAGGCCGCTTGCGCGTCGACGTCCCGAGCCCATTCGCCCGGCACATTCTGATGCCTGCGCTGCCAGACTTTCATCGGCAGTATCCTGACATTCAAATCCACATGGGCGTCAGCGACAGGATCGTCGACATCATTGATGAAAACGTGGATTGCGTGGTGCGTGGCGGCGAGTTGCTCGATCAGTCATTGATGGCGCGTAAGGTCGCCGATCTGCCGTTGGGCGTATTTGCGGCGCCGGCCTATCTTGCCCGGGAGGGTATCCCCGAACACCCGCGCGATCTGGAGGATTCCCATCATCGCGTAGTTGGTTTTCTGTGGGCGCGTACCGGCAAACCGGTGCCGTATGCCTTGCACAACGCCAGTGAAAAGCTACAAATCAAGGGTCGGCATGTGCTGGCGGTCGATGACGGCAATGCCTATCTGGCTGCCGGTCTCGCCGGAATGGGTGTGTTGTGGTTGCCGACTTATATGTCCGATGCCCACGTCGCTAAAGGTGAACTCGTACGCCTGTTCGAAGACTGGCAGCTCGAACCCATGCCGCTCTATGTGGCTTATCCGCCGAACCGGCATATCAGTCTCAAGTTGCGCGTGTTCATCGACTGGGTGGTGAGTTTAATGGCCTGAGACACTTGGTGCGGTATTTGCAGGTGAGGTTGTCAATGTCGTCAAAAAACCAACACAACCGGCGAATCGAAAGTGTGCAGTGATGAGATGCACAGCTTTCGACTCATGGAGCAACACTCATAATGAATATGTACATCGATATCGTCGGCGCCTGCAATTTGAGCTGCCCTTCATGCCCGATGGGCAACTCGGAAAATCTCAATTTCAAAAAAGCCATGCAGCTCGACATGTTCAAACAGATTGTCGAGAAGGCCAAGGTCGAGGGCGTTGGCGCTATTTTTCTCTACAACTGGACTGAGCCTTTGGTTCATCCAAAAATTGGCGAGTTTATTGAGGTCATCAACGCTGCCGGGCTGGAGAGTGGCATCAGTACCAATTTGAATCTGGCCAAAAACATGGAAAAAGCCTTGTCGGCCGAGCCAGGTTACTTCCGTATATCGCTGTCAGGCTTCTACCAGGACACCTACAAAAAGGGTCATGTAGGCGGTGATATCGAAGTGGTCAAACAGAACATGATTGCTCTGTCTGAGATCAAGCAGCGCCTGGGTTTAAGCACCCGCATCGACGTTTACTATCATCGCTATCTGGATAACATCGAAGAAGAGTCACTGATGCGCGAGTTCAGTGAGGCGTTGGGTTTTGATTTCTCGACCGGTTATTCGGTGATGATGCCGCTGGAGAAGACGCTGGCTATCGTCGAGCGCGATCCGTCCGTCACGCGAACCGATTATGAAACCCTGGAACGTCTCGCGTTGCCGCCGTACGACGATCTGATCAACGTTGTCCAGCAATTTCCGCAACAAGCTTGCACGCTCAAAGATGACTGGCTGGTGATCGATTGCAATGGCACTACCGTGCTGTGCTGCACAATTTTCAATCAGACCGAATATCAGGTCGGCAAGTACCTCGACATGCCGCTTGATGAGCTCACACGGCGCAAATCGACGGAGAAGAATTGCGTCGATATGTGCAACCGCTGTGCGAAAAAAGGCTTGCACATCTACTCGATGTACCCCAATCAGAGTGTGCTGGAGCGACATGCAGTCAATCGCATCATTGATTTTGAAAATCGCAACAGCCAAGGGTTTACCGTGGACAGCGAGCAACTGGGGCGCGCCGGTGAAGTCAGTGCCGAAAACTTTGATGAAGCCCAGTATCTTCAATTGAACGAGGATGTCAGGCTCGCGATTTCCACCGGTGTCTTTTCCAGCGGTTATCAGCACTATGTACTCTGTGGTCGTCTCGAGGGGCGATTAGGCGCCGGCGTGTTCTCGGTCGTCTGAATGTGGGTTCAAATTGACCGATAGCCACGCGCTAAAGCTTTTCGCCATCGGGTCGTTCTCGCTATCGCGGTGAATCAACAGCGCCCAGTTCGGCCCACGAATGGTGCCTTCCACCAGCGGTTGCAACACGCCGTCAGCCCGCGCCTGACGGCTGAGCAACTGGCTCACCAGTGCGATGCCAAGCCCCGAACACGCGGCGTCCAGCAGCAATCCCGGATCGGAGAAGTTCAGCCCCTGATCCTGCTGGCCGACATCGATTCCGGCCTCGACCGCCCAATGGCTCCAATCCATTTCCCGCTCGCCATGCAACGTCGTGCGCTGTGGCGGCGGCAGCGCCAAAACGCTCGGATGACACGCCGGATAGAGGCGATCGGCGTGCAGCACTTTGAAACTGCATTCAGCCTGTGAACTGATGTCGTCGCGCACCGCCAGATCGATGGTCTGCGTGGCCATGTCCGGCACTTCGTCGGTGCTGTAAATCCACAGATCAACCTCAGGGTGCAGCGCGCGGAAATCCGCCAGGCGCGGCAACAACCAGTGCCGGGCAAACGCCGGCGTGGTGTTGAGCACCAGTTGATTGGGCTTTTGATACTGGCCCAAACGGCGAATTCCCACCGCCAATTGCTGCAGCATGGCCTGGGTGGTGCTGAGCAAATCGTGGCCGGCATCGGTCAGCGCCACGCTGCGTCCGCTGCGAAAAAACAGCGGCTGCTCCAGATACGCCTCAAGGCTGCGGATCTGCTGGCTGATCGCCGATTGCGTCAGGCTCAATTCTTCAGCGGCCTTGTGGAAACTGCCCAGTCGAGCGGCCGCTTCGAAGCCGCGCAGGGAGCTGAGCGGCGGCCAGTGTTTAAGCATATCGATAAGCTCCGCTAATCAGTTGTCTGCTAAATCCATCGTTTGTTTGCCGATTTTACGGCCCGTAGCATAAGCGCATTGAACACAGTGGCTTAACTAACGAGGCTTATCATGCAGCACAACGACAATAAAAACAGCGCCTGGATGATGCCGGCAGAGTGGGTGACCCATGCCGCGACGTGGATGGTCTGGCCGCACAACCAGACGTTGTGGGAATCCGGTTGGCGCGTGACGCTGGCGCAGGTGCAGGAAGATTTCGCTCGCGTCGCCAATGCCATCGCTCGGTTTGAGCCGGTGAAACTGGTGGTCGATCCATCGGCCATTGCCAGCGCCAAAGCCTTGTGCGGGCCGAACATCGAACTGATCCCGTTGGCGGTGAATGACAGTTGGTGCCGCGACTCCGGCCCGACGTTTGTCTGCCACCCGCAGCAAGGCCTGGCTGGCGTGAGCTGGCGCTTCAACGCCTGGGGCGGCAAGTCGGCGCACGATCTGGACGAAAGCCTGGCGCGCCGCGCGCTCAATCACCTCGGTCTGGAATGCTTCGGTACGCCGCTGAGCAACGAGGGCGGGGCTATTCATGTCGATGGCGAAGGCACGCTGATCACCACCGAATCGGTGCTGCTCAACCCCAATCGCAACCCGGGCATGAGCAAAGCCGAGATGGAAGAGATCTTCAGCCGCCTGCTCGGCGTGAAGAAAACCATCTGGCTGCCGGGCGATCCGGATTATGTCACCGGCGACATGACCGATGGCCACGTTGACGGCGTCTGCGCCTTCGCCCGTCCCGGTGTGTTGTTGGTCGATGCGACGCACGATCAATCGTCGGTGTACGCCGAAGTGGCGCGGGAAAATCGTCGTGCGCTGGAGCTGGCCACCGATGCGCAAGGACGCCGGTTCGAGCTGATCGAACTGTTCGAAGCCACCGACGCGGTCGACACCGAAGCGGAAGTGTTCTGCGCCTCTTACACCAATTTCTACATCGCCAACGGCGCGATCATCATGCCGGCCTATGGCATCGAGGCGGACAACGTCGCGGCGAACGTGCTGGAAAAAGCCTTCCCCGGGCGCGAAGTGGTGCCGGTGCAGATCAACCATCTGGCGCACGGCGGCGGCGGTGTGCATTGCATCACCCAGCAGCAGCCAGCCTGGCCGATGAAGGGTTGAAACCATGACAACGCTGACCATTGCTACCACCCAGATGCCGTGCACCTGGGATTTACCCGGCAACCTTGATCGTGCCGAGCAACTCGTCCGTGATGCGGCGAAGCAGGGCGCGCAAGTGATCCTCTTGCAGGAACTGTTCGCCACGCCGTACTTCTGCATCGAACAAAGCCATAAACACATGGCGTTGGCCGAGGAGTATCGCGACAGCCGCGTGCTCGCACGTTTCGCCGCACTGGCTCGCGAGTTGGGCGTGGTATTGCCGCTGAGCTGGTTCGAGAAGGCCGGCAACGCCTACTTCAATTCGTTGAGCGTGGCCGATGCCGACGGGCGTTTGTTGGGCGTGTATCGCAAGACGCACATCCCCAACGCCATCGGCTATCAGGAGAAGGAATATTTCAGCCCCGGCGACACCGGTTTCAAAGTCTGGAACACCGCGTTTGGTCGTCTCGGTGTCGGCATCTGCTGGGATCAGTGGTTCCCGGAAACCGCGCGTTGTCTGGCGTTGATGGGGGCTGAGGTGCTGCTGTATCCGACCGCCATTGGTTCGGAACCGGGCTGCGCGGCGCTGGATTCCCGCGACCATTGGCAGATGACCATGCGTGGTCACGCCGCTGCCAATCTGCTGCCAGTGGTGGCGTCGAACCGCGTCGGGCGCGAAACCGCGACCACCGATTCGAGCCTGCAAATGAGCTTCTACGGTTCCTCGTTTATCAGCGATCACAAGGGCCAGTTACTCGCCACAGCCGACCGTGACAGCACTGGCTTTTTACTGCAAAGCGTCGATCTGGCGGCCATGCGTGAAGAACGTTTGAGTTGGGGTATCTACCGCGATCGTCGTCCGGAAATGTATGGGCCGCTGCTGAGTCAGGACGGTCGCCACCTTCATGCACGCTGGAACACTCAAGGGGTTTGACATGGTTACCCACCACAAACGATTGCTCGGCGCGATGGGCCTGGCCCTGATCTGCGTGATGCCTTCGCTACACGCCGAAGACAAAACCCTGCGGCTGTACAACTGGGCGGATTATTTTGCCGAGGACACGCTGAGCCGCTTCACCGCCGAAACCGGGATCAAGGTGATTTACGACGTCATGGACGGCAGCGAAACCCTCGAAGCGAAGATGCTCTCCGGCGGCAGCGGGTACGACCTGATCTTCCCCGGTGACACCGTTGCCGAGCGCTTGATGCGCGCCGGCAGCCTGATGCCGCTGGATCAATCGAAGCTGACGGAACTGGCCGACATCGAGCCCGGTTTGCAGAAACTGCGCAGCCATTACGAGCACTCCAGCAAAGCTACGGTGCCGTATACCTGGGGCACCATCGGCCTGACCTACAACGAAGAAGAGATCAAAAAGCGCATGGCTGATGCGCCGGTCAACAGCCTCGACATGTTGTTCAAACCGGAGCTGGCGGCGAAGTTTGCCGACTGCGGAATTTCGATGATCGATTCGCCGGACGAAGCGCTGGCGGTGGTGCTCAATTACCTCGGTCGCGATCCGCGCAGCGGCAAAGCCGAGGATCTGGCAGCAGCCAGTGAATTGTTGATGAAGCTGCGTCCGTACATCCGCAAATTCCAGTCGCAACCGGTGACCGATCTGGTCAACGGCAACCTGTGCCTGTCGCTGGGTTACAGCGGCGACATGACTCAAGCCCAGCGCACCTCGGACAGCGCCGGCAAGCACACGAAGTTTCAGTACCGTGTGCCGCGCGAGGGCACCACGGTGTGGATGGACACTATGGCCATTCCGGTCGACGCCAGACACCCGGAATACGCTTACGCGTTCATCAACTTTGTCATGCGCCCGGCGAACATGGCGGCGATCAGCAATTTCACTGGTTACCCGACGTCCAACGCCAAGGCGCGGGCGAGTGTCGATGCAAGTATGCGCGACAACCCGGACATCTACCTCGACGAAGCGACCTACGCGCGTTTGATCCCGGGCAAAGACATCCCTCAGGCCGACATGCGCGCACGCATGCGTACCTGGACTAAATTCAAAACTGCCACTGGCCAATGATCCACGGCCGGCGCGTTCGCCGGCCCTGGTTTTTACAGGAATACACTGCATGTCGACTCGTCGTGAGTTCATCAAACAAGTCACCGTTGCCGCCGGTGTGGGCGCTGCGTTCATGGGCTTCGGTCTGTCGCCGGGCAAGGTGCTTGCGGCCGCTCAGGGGCGCTGGTTCATGCCCGACGAAGGCGACAAGCACGAACGCGCCTACATCGCTTTCGGCGCGCAGGACGCGATCTGGGAAGACTTCACCGAAGACGTCCAGGAAGCCCTCGGTCGCATCGCCCGTGCCATCGCCAAATATGAGCCGGTCACAGTGTTCTGCCGCCAGAACGAGCGCAGCATTGCCGAAGAATTTTGTGGCACCCGCAACATCACCTACGTCACCACGGCGCTGGACGACATCTGGATGCGCGACATTGGCGCCAACTTTGTCATCGACGACGAGGGCGGATTGGGCGCGGTGGATTTCAACTTCAACGGTTGGGGCGATAAACAGCAGCACAGCAAAGACGCGAAAATCGCCGCGCTCGTGTCCAACGGCGCACAAGCGACCTATATCCGCAGTGAGTTGACGGGCGAGGGCGGTGCTATCGAAGTCGATGGCCACGGCACCGGAATCATGACCGAGAGCAGCTGGATCAACCGCAATCGCAATCCGGACTGGAGCAAGGCCGACGTCGAAGCGGAACTGAAAGAGCGTCTGGGCCTGCGCAAAATCATCTGGCTGCCGGGGATCAAGGGCAAGGACATCACCGACGCTCACGTCGATTTCTACGCGCGCTTCATCAAGCCCGGTGTGGTGATCGCCAACCTCGACACCGATCCTGAATCCTACGATCACAAAGTCACGCTGGCGCACCTGGAAATCCTCAAGAACGCCACCGATGCTGACGGCCGCAAATTGCAGATCCACACGATTTCGCCGCCACTCAATCCGCGCAAAAGCAAGTTCAGCAAAAACAACCCGGACTTCGCTGCCGGCTACATCAACTACTTCGTGATCAACGGCGCGATCATCGCCCCGGAATTCGGCGACAAAGCGGCGGACAAGAAGGCCTTCGATCTGCTGTCCGCGCTGTACCCGGATCGCGACATCGTGCAGCTGAACATCGATGCCATCGCGGCCGGTGGCGGCGGGATTCACTGCGTAACCAGCCATCAACCACAGGCGTGATTGACTCTTTGGCGGATCAAGCCAACTATCGGCGCATAACAACATGACCGATGGAACAAAACTTGATCGAACGACGCCAATTCAGCGGAGGCATGAAGGGGAAAAACCTCCGCTATCTGAATGAGCAAAGCGCTGATAGCCCGCGCCTGACCCGTACCGGTTTTCTGCTGCTGGAACACTTTTCGCTGCCGGCGTTTACCCAGGCGCTGGACACGGTGGTGACCACCAATCTGCTGCGCCCGGGGCTGTTTGCCTCGCGCACGTTCGGCTTGGGCGACGGCGAAGTGGTCAGTGATCTGGGGCTGGTGATTCGGCCCGATGCACGTCTTGATTTGGCAGCGCTTGAAGAGCTGGATCTGCTGGTGGTGTGCGGCGGTTATCGCACCGAGCTGCGCGCGAGTGACGAGTTTATTCACCTGCTCAAAGCGGCTGCGGAGCGGGGCGTCAGTCTCGCCGGTTTGTGGAATGGTTCGTGGTTTCTCGGCCGCGCGGGTTTGCTCGATGGCTATCGTTGCGCGATCCACCCGGAGCATCGCCCGGCACTGACCGAAATCGCCAAAGCCACCCACGTCAGCAGCGAACCGTATGTGATCGATCGCGATCGGCTCACGGCGTCGAGTCCATCAGGTGCTTTCCACATGGCGCTGGACTGGATCAAAAGCCTGCACGGCAAAGCGCTGGTTGAAGGCATCGAAGACATTCTGGCGTTTGAGGAATCGCGTTACCGGCGGATCAAGCCTGACGAGAACATCTGCGTCAGTGCGCCGCTGCGTGAAGTGGTGAAGCTGATGGACGCCAATCTGGAAGAGCCGCTGGAGCTGGAACAACTGGCGGTGTACGCCGGGCGCTCGCGTCGGCAACTGGAGCGATTGTTCAAGGAACAACTGGGCACCACACCGCAGCGCTATTACCTGGAACTGCGGATTACCGAAGCGCGGCGTTTGTTGCAGCACACCGAGTTGTCGCAGGTTGAAGTGTTGGTGGCCTGCGGTTTTGTCTCGCCGAGCCATTTCAGCAAGTGCTACAGCGCGTTCTTTGGTTACCGGCCTTCAAAGGAAAAGCGTCTGGTGAAATAGGCGCGTTTTGGAAGTCTCTGTTTTAAAACAAAAAATATTTCACTTCGTGCTTCCCAAACCTCACAAACCTTGGTAAATTGCGCCCCGTTCTCACAGCGAACCTAACGAGGTAGCTGGAAAGAGCAGTAGGGGCGTCGCCAAGCGGTAAGGCAGCAGGTTTTGATCCTGCCATGCGTTGGTTCGAATCCAGCCGCCCCTGCCATATTCGAAAAAACGCCAACTTCGCAAGAAGTTGGCGTTTTTTTATGCCTGCGATTTGGCCAGGTTTGGTGATACAGGCGTGCGCGGCGCCGAAGCACCGCGTACGCCGTCCACTCAGTGCGGTGCGCGCGGTATGGTTTTCATCAGGTCTTCGGGGCTGATGTGGCCGACCACGCTGCCCGGTTGCGGCAGGTTGAGGATGTGGCCCTTCATCTTGCCGATGATGTGCATCTCGCACGGCTTGCAATCGAACTTCAGCGTCAGCACTTCATCGCCGTGGATCAACTGCATCGGCGCGACTTTGGTGCGCACGCCGGTCACGCCTTTCGCCTGTTTCGGGCACAGGTTGAAGGAGAAGCGCAGGCAGTGCTTGGTGATCATCACCGGCACTTCGCCCGGCTCTTCGTGAGCTTCATACGCCGCGTCGATCAGTTTCACGCCGTGGCGGTGGTAGAAGTCGCGCGCCTTCTGGTTGTAGACGTTGGCGAGGAAGGTCAGGTGCGAATCCGGGTACACCGGCGGCGGAGTGGTTTCGGCTTTACGGCCGCCACGCGGGTGAGCGGCGACGCGCGCGGCAGTCAGGTTCTCGATCACTTCACGGCGCAGGGCTTTAAGCTGCGAGTTGGGGATGAAGAAGGCCTGTGGCGCATCCAGCTTGATGTCGGTGGCGTGGTACTGCGTGGTGCCGAGCTGACCGAGCAGATCGCGCAACTGTTCCAGCGCTTGCTCAGGCTTGTTGGCGACGCCGAACGGGCCGTTGAGGGTGACGCTGGCGCTGATGCCTTCTTCGCTGGTAGCGGTGACTTCCAGCTGTTCTTCACGCAGACGTGCGACCCAGCTCAGGGCGACGCGACGTTCGGACGAAGTCTTCTGCAGGGCCTGTTGCCAGTTGTGGTCGAGGTTGCGGTTGAGCGGGTGATTCGGACGCAGCTTGAACAGGCCTTCGGGCATTTCGTTCGGCTCGACGCGATAGCGGTAGCGCTTCTCGCCGTCTTCTTCGAACTCGCCTTTGGCTTCAGCGATGTTGGCGCGGAAACCGACCACTTCGCGTTTCACCAGCACGTTCAAACCGTCACCGTTGGACAGTGGCTCGTGGGTGATGACCTGCATGTCGCGTTTGCCGACTTTCTCGACGGTGCCCACCGGCAGGCCGGTGAAGGTCGGCGAGTCGAAGGCGCCGATGTCGATCTTGCGATCGGTTACGAAGTAATCGGTGCTGCCACGGTGGAAGGTTTTTTCCGGGTCAGGCAGGAAGAAATGCGCGGTGCGGCCGCTGGAAGCGCGGGCCAGATCCGGGCGGTCTTCGAGCACGTCGTCGAGGCGCTGGCGGTAATAGGCGGTGATGTTCTTCACATAGCCCATGTCCTTGTAGCGACCTTCGATCTTGAACGAACGCACGCCGGCTTCGACCAGCGCGCGGATGTTGGCGCTCTGGTTGTTGTCTTTCATCGACAGCAGGTGTTTTTCGTAGGCGATCACGCCACCCTTTTCATCTTTGAGGGTGTACGGCAAGCGGCAGGCTTGCGAGCAGTCGCCACGGTTGGCGCTGCGCCCGGTTTGCGCGTGGGAGATGTTGCATTGGCCGGAGAAGGCTACGCACAAGGCGCCATGGATGAAGAATTCGATGGCAGCGTCGGTTTCGTCGGCGATTGCGCGGATTTCTTGCAGGTTCAGCTCACGGGCCAATACCAATTGCGAGAAGCCGGCCTGATCGAGGAATTTCGCTCGCTCAAGGGTGCGGATGTCGGTCTGGGTCGAGGCGTGCAGCTCGATCGGCGGAATGTCCAGCTCCAGCACACCCAGATCCTGAACGATCAGCGCGTCGACACCGGCGTCGTACAACTGATGGATCAGCTTGCGCGCCGGTTCCAGTTCGTTGTCGTGCAGGATGGTGTTGATCGTGGTGAAAATGCGCGCGTGATAACGGCGGGCGAATTCGACCAGCTCGGCGATTTCGCCGACTTCGTTGCAGGCGTTGTGGCGCGCACCGAAGCTCGGGCCGCCGATGTACACGGCGTCGGCGCCGTGCAGGATCGCCTCACGGGCGATGGCGACATCGCGGGCAGGGCTGAGCAATTCCAGATGATGCTTGGGCAAGGACATAGTTTTTTTAGTCAGGCTGTCACGGTTAGGCGCGCATTCTACCCCCGAAATGCGCGCCCGGCACGCCCGTGCTGCCCGATGGCACCGGGCCCTTGCAGGAGCTACGGCATGCTGCGATCTTTTGACCTTTTCAGATCAAGATCAAAAGATCGCAGCGTTCCGCAGCTCCTACAGGGCTCTATATCCATCACAGATCACTGTGGGAGCGGTGGTCGCCGAATAGGTGGGCGACATAGAAACCTGTGGGAGTGAGCCTGCTCGCGAAAGCGATGGTGCATCCAACATAGCCGTCGCCTGACCTGACGCCTTCGCGAGCAAGCCCGCTCCCACAGGGTTGGGCGGTGGTCGCCGAATAGGTGGGCGAAACAAAAACCTGTAGGAGTGAGCCTGCTCGCGAAAGCGGTGGTGCATCCAATAAAGATGTCGCCTGACCAGACACCTTCGCCAGCAGGCTGGCTCCCACAGGGTTGGGCGGTGGTCGCCGAGTAGGTGGGCGACATAGAAACCTGTGGGAGCGGGCTTGCCCGCGAAGGCGTCAGTTGGTTCGGCGCAAGGCTGGGGTGAAAATCAGGCCTTGGCGGCCATGGCGGTGACTTCTACGCGCATGCCTTCGACCGCCAGGGACGCAACGCCAACCGCAGCACGTACCGGCCATGGCTTGGCGAAGTAGCGTTTGTAAACTTCGTTAAACGCGGCGCGATCGGCCATGTCGGTGAGGTAGATGGTCAGGTGCATGACGCGATCCATCGAGCTGCCCGCACGTTCCAGTGCAACCTTCAGCGCTTGCAGGGTGCATTCGCTTTGCAGGGTGATATCGCCGAGTTCCAGGCTGCCATCGGCACGGGTCGGAATCTGCGTGGACATCATGATCCCGTTGAACGTGGTCACGTCCGAGGAAATGGAGTCCGCGTCCGGATCGGGAGTGAAGATGATGTCTTGGTTGGCCATGGGTGATCCCTTGTGTGAGCGACTAAGAATCGCGCCAGTTTACAGATTCGTCACCGACATGGCCCGTTTCGGCATTCGGCACCATACTTCGGCGCGGTATTGGCAAACGATCTTCTCTTCTCAGACAGGAGCAGGGCCATGAGCAACAAACCGACGATTGTGCTGGTTCACGGATTCTGGGGTGGCGCCGCGCATTGGGGCAAAGTCATCCTCGAGTTGGCGCGCAAGGGCTACACCGATATTCACGCGGTGGAAATGCCGCTGACATCCCTCGCCGACGACGCCGAACGCACGCGCAAAATGATCGCGCAACAAAGCGGCCCGGTGTTGCTGGTCGGCCACTCTTACGGTGGCGCAGTGATCACCGAGGCGGGTAATCAGCCGAACGTCGTCGGCCTGGTGTACATCGCCGCGTTCGCCCCGGATGCCGGCGAAAGCCCCGGCGGTCTGACTCAGCAACACCTGCCGGCCGCCGCGCCGAATCTTGCGCCGGACAGCGACGGTTTCCTCTGGCTCAAAGCCGATAAATTCCACGAAAGTTTTTGCCAGGATCTCAGCGCCGATGAAGCACTGGTCATGGCCGTCGCACAGAAGGCCCCGTTGGCCAGCACCTTCGGCGACACGATCAGCAATCCGGCATGGAAGAACAAGCCGTCGTGGTATCAGATCTCCACCGAAGACCACATGATCCACCCCGACAATCAGCGGCAGATGTCGGCAAAACTCGGTGCGAAAAAGATCATCACACTGGATGCCAGCCATGCCTCGCTGGCCTCGCGTGCCGCTGAGGTGGCGGCGTTTATCGATGAGGCGGCAACGGCTGCGGTGAAACCTTAGGGATCAGACCGGCTGCGTCGCCGCCTCAGCCGCGAGGGCTGCAAGGACACTCGGTCGAGCGGCGATGCGCTGCATGTAAGCAGCCAGCGTCGGCCAATCTTCAATGCTGATGTTGAAGGTCGGCAGCCAGGTCAGAACGGTGAACAGATAGGCGTCGGCGACGCTAAACCAACCCAGCAGATAATCCTGCTCGGCAAGCGTCTGGCTCAAAAAATCCAGGCGCTTGTACAGCTTCAACTTGAAAATATCCTTCACTGGTTCCGGGATCTCGCTGCTGAACAGCGGCGCACTGGCGCCATGAATTTCCGAACTGATGAAGTTCAACCACTCCTGCAAACGCACGCGCTCCCACGTGCCATTGGCCGGCGCCAGTGCATGCCCCGGCACCTGATCGGCAACAAACTGCAAAATCGCCGGCCCCTCGGTCAGCACCTTGCCGTCATTCAGCATCAGCGCCGCCACATAACCTTTGGGATTGATCTCGCGAAAATCCCGCCCGTCAGCGGTGCGTTTGGTTTGATTGTTGACACGAATCAGCTCGAACGGCAGCCCCAATTCCCGCAGCACAATGTGCGGAGACAGCGAGCAGGTCATCGGCGCGAAATACAGTTTCATGGCACTTCCTTGAAATGGAGAGGCGCCAGAATCGTTTTCCGCCAAGGCTTTGGCAAAGGTCATTTCCAGTGCTAGCGTATGACAAAATCTCATGAGCACTGAACGAACGATGGCCAGCCGACTGCCTTCACTCAATGGATTGCGCGCCTTTGAATCCGCGGCCCGCCACATGAGCTTTACCTTGGCTGCCGCAGAGCTGAATGTCACTCAGACCGCCATCAGTCATCAAATTCGCCGGCTCGAAGAGGAACTCGGCGTTCAGTTGTTCCTGCGACTGAAAGACGGACTCGCGCTCACCGACGACGGGCAAGCTTATCTGCCCGGCATCCGCACGGCGTTTCAAGCACTGCGCCAGTCCACCGAGCAACTGCTTGAGTCTCGCCATAACAGCGTGCTGACTATCAGCACGCTGGTTTCGGTGGCATCAAAATGGTTGCTGCCGCGCTTGCCAGCCTTTCAGCAAGCCTTTCCCGACATCGACGTGCGGGTCAGCGCTTCCACCGATCTGGTGGATTTTCGCAAGGGCGGCATTGATACGGCGATTCGTTACGGCCGTGGCGACTGGCCAGGGTTACGCGCTGATTGGCTGATGTCCGATGAAATTTTCCCGGTGTGCAGCCCGGCATTGTTGAACAGCAATCCGTTGAACGCCCCGGCAGACCTGGCCCATCACACCTTGCTGCAAGTCAGCGGCATGACCACTCAAGACTGGGCGGCATGGCTCGGCGCGGCAGGTCAGCCGCAGCAACTGGCCGAAGGATCACGGTTAACTTTCGATCTGGCATTGATGGCCGTGCAAGCGGCAATAGACGGGCAGGGCGTGTGCATCGGGCGTTCGACGTATGTCGAGGATGATTTGCGCGCGGGACGGCTGGTGGCGCCGTTTGCTCTGCGTTTGCAGGATGACTTGGGTTTCTATCTGGTTACGCCCCATGAAACCGCGGGTTCGAAGAAGAACACGGCGTTGAGAAACTGGTTGTTAGCGCAATCAAACGCTTAAGAACTCAGTGCAGCGTAACCACCCGGCGACTTTCGCCAATGCGGATCCGGTCGAGTGCGCGATTCAATGCATCAAGCGCATCGAGCAAAGCTTTGGCCTCGGCTTCGCGACCATCGCCCCAGAGCCGTTCAGCCATTTTGTTCAAGGCCTGAATCGATCGCTCGATTTCGGCGGCGGTGACGGCTTCTTTGTTTGGTGGCGTTTTCTTCGGCATTGATCAACCTGTTCACTGAGTCCAGCCGCTGAATAGAGCGGCTACGACAAACATGTTTCCTCGTCCTGCCGGCCTATCCAACCATTGCGATACAAGCAGGACAAGTTTTTCAGTCAGCTGCCAAAAAATCATGCGGCCGGAATCCTTGTGCCGGCTATCGACTCAGTGTGCGCCTGAACAAGCCCAAAGCTCCGCTCTAAAAATCCCCCATAAGAAAAACCGATACCTGCTTAAGGATTTCCCAGAGGCGGTGCAGGCACTGGCGGCCTTAGAGTCACGGCACCGCTCGACAGCCGTTGTTTCACTGCTGGTTGCTTCAATACCTCCGCCTGTCGGGCACTTCACAACAATAAGAAGGTGCAAGCATGAGTAACGAAACAGTCGACATCAAGGGGTGGATCGACAACCGGCCGGTTGGTCGCTATCAGTGGCTGATCATGGCGCTGTGCTTTTTCATTGTGCTTTTCGATGGCTTCGACGTTGCAGTGATGGGGTTTATCGCGCCTTCCCTGATCCAGGAGTGGGGCCTGTCGAAAGCAGCGTTTGGCCCAGTGATGAGCGCCGGCATGGTTGGATTGGCGATCGGTGCGTTGACAGCCGGTCCTTACGCCGATCGACTTGGGCGAAAAAAGGTGCTGCTGACGGCGGTGACCGGTTTCAGTGTGTTGAGTCTGGCCTGCGCCTTCGCCCGTAATCCCTACGAGTTGGCAGCCTTGCGCTTGCTGACTGGCGTGGCACTGGGGGCGGCATTGCCCAACACCACCACGTTGCTTGCCGAATATCTGCCGGAGCGTAATCGGTCGTTGTTCATCACGATCATGTTCACCGGTTTCAACATGGGCTCGGGATTGGGCGGGTTTCTCGCGGCGTGGCTGATTCCCCATCACGGCTGGCAGTCGGTGCTGCTCGCTGGCGGTGTTCTGCCGATGTTGCTGCTGCCGCTGATGTGGCTGCTGTTGCCCGAATCCGCACGCTTTCTGGCTGCGCGCAATGCGCCCGCCAGCCAGATCGCCAAGGTATTGAACAAGCTGGGCGGTACGTTCAGCGCGGCGACGAAGTTCGTCATCGCCGAACCTCAGGCGCAGCAGAAAGCCCCGCTGCGGTTGTTGTTCACTGAGCAATATCGTTTTGGCACGCTTGCGCTGTGGGCGACGTACTTCATGGGTTTGTTGGTGATCTACCTGACCATGGGCTGGATGCCGACATTGTTGCGCGAAGGCGGACTGTCGATTGAGCGCGCTGCGACCATTACCGGCCTGTTCCAGATTGGCGGCACCGTCGGCGCCATTGTGGTCGGCTGGGCGATGGATCGACGCAATCCGAATGCGGTCATTGCTACGTCTTATGCGCTGGGCGGGGCTTTCATCCTGCTGCTGGGCGCGTTCAGTCTCGAATCCAGCCTGCTTGCATTCGGCGTGGTCGCAGCAGGTTTCTGCATGAGCGGGGCGCAAACCGGCCTGAACGCTTTTGCACCGGGTTACTACCCGACGGACTGTCGTGCCACCGGCGTCAGCTGGATGCTGGGTATCGGCCGCTTCGGGGCTATCTTTGGTTCACTCATCGGTGGTGCGGTGCTCAGTCTCGGGCTGGGCTTGCCGCTGCTGTTCGCGCTGTTGAGTGTGCCGGCCTTTATTGCCGCACTGGCGATCCTGGCCAACGGTCATGCACGGCGCCGAGTCAATCGGGCCTTGCTGGCGCATTAATCTTTTTCGACAAAGGAACTCGTTATGGCACGCATCATTGGTGGCCTCGCTGTATCCCACACCCCGACCATCGGCTTCGCGGTCGATCACGACAAACAGCATGAGGCCGCCTGGGCACCGATATTTCGCGGCTTCGAGCCGATCAAAGTGTGGCTGAAGGAGCAGCAACCGGATGTGCTGTTTTACATCTTCAATGACCACGTGACGTCGTTTTTCTTTGATCACTACGGTGCGTTTTCCCTCGGGGTCGATGAGCGTTACGAAGTGGCAGACGAGGGCGGTAATCCGCGTGAACTGCCGGGCATTGGTGGTCACGCGGCGCTGTCGCGGCACATCGGCGAAAGCCTGGTGGCGGATGAATTCGACATGAGTTTCTTCCGCGACAAACCGCTCGACCATGGCTTTTTCTCGCCGATGTCGGCGCTGTTGCCGTGCGAGCCGGACTGGCCAGTGGAAATCGTGCCGCTGCAGGTCGGCGTCTTGCAATTCCCGGTGCCGAGTGCGCGGCGTTGTTACAAGTTGGGCCAGGCATTGCGTCGGGCGATCGAAAGCTATCCCGAGGATCTGAAGGTGGCTATCGTCGCGACCGGCGGCGTGTCCCATCAAGTCCACGGCGAGCGCTGCGGTTTCAATAATCCGGAGTGGGACGAGCAGTTCATTGATCTGTTGGTCAATGATCCGCAACGTCTCACGGAAATGACCCACGCTGAATACGCCACGTTGGGAGGCATGGAAGGCTCGGAGGTGATCACCTGGCTGATCATGCGTGGCGCGCTGTCGGCCACGGTGAAAAACCTGCACCAGGATTACTACCTGCCGTCAATGACCGGCATTGCCACGCTGTTGCTGGAAAACCAGGATCGCCCGGTACCCGCCGACGTGACCGCGCGGCACCTGCAGCACATGCATCACCAGTTGGCCGGGATCGAAAAGCTTGAAGGCACGTACCCGTTCACGCTGGAACGCAGCGCTAAAGGCTATCGGTTGAACAAGTTCCTGCACCGCATGATCGAGCCAGACTGGCGTCAGCGTTTCCTTGATCAGCCGCAAGCCTTGTTCGATGAGGCCGGACTCAGCGATGAAGAGCAGGAATTGCTGCGACGCCGTGACTGGCGCGGCTTGATCCACTACGGGGCGATTTTCTTTGTGCTGGAAAAACTCGCCGCCGTGCTCGGCGTGCCCAATCTGCAGATTTACGCGGCGATGCGTGGACAAAGCCTGGATGAGTTCATGAAAACCCGTAACCAGCAGGTGCTTTATTCGGTCGCCGGTAAAACGCCGCGCTAACGCTTCAGCGTCACCAGCGGCTCGTTCCGGGCCGCTTTCGCAACACCCCTGAATGACTTCACTGCGTCCGTTTCCTGCGGGCGTAGCGGACTGTTTCAGCCAAAAAAACGGATAACAATAACAATGAAAATCACCGCCAATACCCGCGTTGTCTTCACGCTGTCCGCTGTTTGTGCGCTGCCTGTCGAGGCAAGTGCTGCAGGCTTTATGGATGACGCCAGTGCCAACCTCAATCTGCGTAACTTCTACATCAACCGCAATTTCACCAACCCTGCGAATGCGCAGGGCAAAGCCGAAGAGTGGACGCAAAACTTCATTCTCGACGCTCGATCGGGCTTTACCCAGGGCACGGTGGGATTTGGAGTGGATGTGCTGGGTCTGTATTCGCTCAAACTCGATGGCGGCCAAGGCACTGGGGGCACCCAGTTGCTGCCACTGGACAGCGATGGACGACCAGCCAATGAGTTCGGCCGCCTGGCCGTTGCAGGAAAAATGAAAGTCGGCAAAACCGAAATCAAGGTTGGCGAATGGATGCCGGTGCTGCCGATCCTGCGTTCCGACGACGGACGCTCGTTGCCTCAAACCTTTCGTGGCGGCCAGCTGACGTCGCAAGACATCGATGGTTTGACGCTGTATGGCGGGCAGTTCCGGCAGAACAGCCCGCGCAACGATTCGAGCATGGAAGACATGTTCATGCAGGGCAAAACCGCGTTCACCTCTGATCGCTTCAATTTTGTCGGCGGCGAATACGCGTTCAACGAAAAACGCACGATGGTCGGTGCGTGGAATGCTCAGCTCAAGGACATCTACCAGCAGCAATATCTGCAATTGGTGCACAGTCAGCCACTTGGCGACTGGACGCTAGGCGCCAATCTTGGCTACTTCTGGGGGCGCGAAGATGGCAGTGCCCGAGCCGGGGATCTGGACAACCGTACCTTTTCGGCGCTGCTGTCGGCGCGCTACGGCGGCAACACCTTTTATGTCGGTCTGCAAAAACTCAGCGGCGACGATGCGTGGATGCGGGTCAACGGCACCAGCGGCGGCACACTTGCCAACGACAGCTACAACAACAGCTACGACAATGCGCGAGAGAAATCCTGGCAACTGCGCCACGACTACAATTTCGTCGTCCTCGGCGTGCCCGGACTGACGCTGATGAACCGCTACATTAGCGGCGACAACGTGCACAGCGGGGCGGTTACTGATGGCAAGGAGTGGGGGCGCGAATCCGAATTGGGCTACACGCTGCAAAGCGGCGCATTCAAGAATCTCAACCTGCGCTGGCGCAACTCAAGCATTCGGCGCGATTACAGTAGCAACGAGTTCGACGAGAATCGCTTGATCATCAGCTACCCATTGAGCCTGCTGTAATCGCGTCATCGGCTTGCGCCCGGATCACCCGGCGGATCTTCTCCATCAGCGCCTGTGCCACTGGTGAGTGCAGGCAGCCGTTGCGATAGGTCAGGCCGATGGCCCGGGCGGTCTGTTTCAATTCCAGCGGCAGGATGCACAATTCACCGGAAGCGATTTCCTGCTCCAGTTGATGCGCAGAGACAGCCGCGAGCATGTCCGAGCGCAACAGCAGCCCGCGAATGATCGCCATGTCAGCGCTTTCCACCACCGGTCGAGGCGCCGACATACCAAATCCGGCAAAGCAATCCTCGAGCATCTGCCGCGCCGGCGAGCCCGCGCGCGGCAATACCCAACGTGCCTGGCCGAGATGATCCTGCAAATTGGCGGTGGCGCAGAGCGGATGATCACGCCGCGCGAGCACCACCATTTCTTCGCTCAGCAGCGCTTCACCCACAAGATCACTGGCGTAGGCCGATGAACGCAACGCACCAAAAATGAAATCGACATCGCCGGCGCGCAACTCACTCGCCAGCAAGTCAAACGGACTCTCGTTGGTGATCACTTGAATACCCGGATGTTCTTCGACCAGTTGCACGATGGCTTCAGGAAGGATGCGCGTGCGGCCAAGGGGCAGGGCGCCGACGTGGACGACACCGTGCAAGGCGCCGCGGATGGCAGTGATGTCGGTGTCGATATGCCGCAATTCGTTTAGCGCACGGCGGATCGCAAAAAGAATCTCATGACTGGCACGGGTCGGTTGCAAGCCACGCGGGGTACGTTCGAATAGCGAATGACCACAGCCGTTTTCCAGCACTTTGAGCGTTGAACTGACGGCCGGCTGACTCAACCCCAGCAGGCTGGCGACGGTCTGCATGTGCTGGGTTTCGCAGAGTTTGACGAACACTTGCAGGCGTCGCGCCTGCAACAGATAAAGCGGTTCGACCGCTGCCTTGTCACCATTGCCGAGCAATTTCGGCACGGCTTCAAGCTCGGCCAGAACCCGTCGCGCGCGGGGCAACAGACGCACGCCGAAATCGGTCAAACGCATACCATTGGCATGGCGTTCGAAAAGCGTTACCGCAAGGCGTTCTTCAAGTTCGGAGATAGACCGGGTGACCACCGATTGCGCTCGGTACAACGCCACCGATGCTTTGGAAACGCTGCCGTGATCCGCGACGCGAACGAAGGCGCGTACGTGCATCAGGCTGGGCAGTTCACGGGTTTCCATGGGGCAGACGCTCTGTGGATTGGCGGATCAGGCGACTATGCAACCGCGCTTATCGAGTGGCAATAAAAAAAACGCATACCTCGAACACTCGAACGCATTACTCCACCGGTAAGGCGCGGTGCGATGCTCTTGGCAACCGCAGGAGGAGTATCCGCAATGACCCAATCATTCAAAAACGCGCTGGTTGTCAGCGCCCATTCTGCCGATTTCGTCTGGCGTGCCGGTGGTGCCATCGCCCTGCATACGCAGCAGGGTTACAACGTTCATATCGTCTGCTTGTCGTTCGGCGAGCGCGGTGAGTCCGCCAAGCTGTGGCGCAAAGGCGAGATGAGCGAAGACAAAGTCAAAACTGCGCGCCGCGAAGAGGCTCAGGCTGCCGCCGATATACTCGGCGCCAGTGTCGAGTTCTTCGACATCGGCGATTACCCGATGCGCGCCGACAAGGAAACCCTGTTCCGTCTGGCCGATGTGTTTCGCCGGGTGCAACCGGAATTCGTCCTCAGTCATTCCCTCAAGGATCCCTACAACTACGACCATCCGCTGGCGATGAACCTGACGCAGGAGGCGCGCATCATCGCCCAGGCTGAAGGCTATAAACCCGGTGAAAAAATCATTGGTGCGCCGCCGGTCTACAGCTTCGAACCGCATCAGCCCGAGCAATGCGAGTGGCGCCCCGATGTACTGCTCGACATCACCGAGGTCTGGGACAAGAAGTACGCCGCCATCCAGTGCATGGCCGGTCAGGAACACCTGTGGGAGTACTACACCCGCGTCGCCCTGCAACGCGGTGTGCAGGCCAAACGAAATGTCGGAATCGCCTCGACCCGCAACATCGTCTACGGCGAGGGTTACCAAAGTATCTTCCCGCGCGTCACGGAGAACCTGGCATGAGCCAACACACAGGTAAAACCGGCGTCGTGGTGCGCAATATCCAGCGGGCCGATGCGGCGCTGATCGATGAACTCAAGCGCTTTGGAGTGGCGACGATTCATGAAGCGCAGGGTCGAAAAGGGCTGTTGGGTACGTCGATCAGGCCGATTCAGCAGGGCACCGTGATCAGCGGTTCGGCGGTCACAGTGCTGGTCGCTCCAGGTGACAACTGGATGTTCCATGTGGCCGTGGAGCAATGCCGGCCGGGCGATATTTTAGTAGTCGCGCCGAGTTCACCGTGCACTGACGGCTACTTTGGAGATCTGCTGGCAACCTCGCTCAAAGCCCACGGTGTGCGTGCGTTGGTGATTGACGCCGGCGTTCGCGATACCCACACCTTGCGCGAAATGGGTTTTCCGGTCTGGTCGCGCGCCATTAGTGCTCAAGGCACAATCAAAGAAACCCTGGGCTCGGTCAACCTGCCGCTGGTGTGCGGCGGCCAACTGATTCACCCGGGGGACGTGGTGGTGGCTGACGATGACGGCGTTGTGGTGGTGCGCCGCAATGAGCTGGCGAACGTCGTTGACGCCAGCCGTGCCCGCGCTGATCTGGAGGAGCAAAAAGCCCTGCGCCTGGCCCGTGGCGAATTGGGGATGGACATCTACAACATGCGTGGGCGCTTGGCCGAAAAGGGTTTGCGCTACGTCGACAGCATTGAAGAGCTGGGAGAATGAGCATGGCGCAGACTCGCATCCCCTGTCTGATGATGCGCGGCGGTACGTCGAAAGGCGCTTACTTTCTTGCTCGCGATCTACCGCAAGAGCCAGCGCTGCGTGACCGCGTCCTGCTGGCCGTGATGGGCTCGCCGGATTCGCGGCAGATCGACGGCATCGGCGGGGGCGATTCGCTGACCAGCAAGGTGGCGATCATCAGCTCGTCGAGCCGCGCAGATGCCGATGTCGATTACCTGTTCGCCCAAGTGCTGGTGGAAGAGCCTCGCGTCGACTACGGACAGAACTGCGGGAACATCCTCGCAGGCGTCGGCCCCTTCGCCATCGAGCGCGGTTTGGTCGCGGCGACAGACGACGTCACATCGGTGCGCATTTATATGGAGAACACCGGACAGATCGCCATCGCCCATGTCCCGACACTTGATGGTGAGGTGCGCTATCACGGTGACGCTCGAATCGACGGCGTGCCGGGCCAGGCTGCGCCATTGATCGTGGAATTCATGGACGTCGCCGGTGCCAGTTGCGGGGCCTTGTTGCCGACCGGCAACCCACGAGATGTGATCGACGGCGTTGAAGTGACGTGTGTCGATAACGGCATGCCGGTGGTGCTGATCCGCGCGCAAGACGTCGGTTGCAGCGGTTATGAAAGCCCGGAACAACTCGAAACCGACGCCTCTCTGAAACAACGTCTGGAATCCATCCGCCTGCAAGCCGGGCCGCGCATGAATCTTGGGGATGTGAGCCTGCGCAACGTGCCGAAAATGTGCCTGATTGCGCCGCCGCAGGCCGGTGGGGCGATCAGTACGCGCAGCTTCATTCCCCATCGTTGCCATACCAGCATCGGCGTGTTCGGTGCTGTCAGTGTCGCCGCGGCCGTGCTGAGCGAAGGCAGCGTGGCGGCGGACATTGCGGTTGTAGAAGAGGGCGATGTGAAACACCTGTCGATCGAACACCCGACGGGTGAGTTCACTGTGGCGTTACGGTTGCAGGAAGGCCAACTGGCCGGTTGCGGTTTGATGCGCACAGCGAGGCTGTTATTTGATGGCGTCGTCTGTATTCCGTCAGCGCTGTGGAGTGATAACGCCACATCAGGCACGAACCGCTAGGTGGCTGAAAAAGTGGCTAAGTGCTAGCATTCGCGACTTCGTTGGATTTTACACTCTCAAGGATTTTCGAATGACTTATCTGCGCCTGCTTTTAGCTTCTGCCCTGATCGCCCTCTGCACGGGCTGCGCCACGTCCGCTCAAATTTCCGGCATGACGGTCGCGGCCGATCAAGACAAGGCAAGCACCTATGACGCACAGCTGAAAAATAACGTACGGGTTTCGGAAGTGAATGGCGGAGATAAAACCAACCCTCTGTGGACTTCGGAAATCGATAGCCCTGACTTTGGCGCTGCACTCAAGCAATCGCTCGCAAACGCTGATTTGCTGGGCAGCGAATCCGCTTCTTATGCCCTGCGGGCGAATTTGTTGCGCGTTGACCAGCCGCTGTTCGGGCTGAATTTCGAGGTCACCAGCGAGGTGGAATACACGTTGGTGGAAGCCGCGACCAACAAGGTTGTTCTGCGTGAAATTATCCGTACGCCTTTTACCGCAGGTTTCGGTGATTCCGTTATCGGCGTCAAACGTCTGCGCCTGGCGAATGAAGGCTCTGCTCGCGTCAACATCATCGCGATGCTCAAGCGCCTCAGTGATCTGAAAATCGAGGCCAAACAGGTTGCGTTGAAGAACTAGGCCTTTCCTGAAATGGATTCAGGCGTGACCCTCAAATGGGCGGCTCAAGTAGCCGCCCATTTGCTTTATCTCTCTCGCGCCAGCAATAACCCTCCACAAATTCCGAAGAGAAAAGCCGAATCTCGTTGCTGAAAAAGCAATAGTCATTTGCGATTTCGGCGGATTGTTGCCGTCAGGCTCAGAAGTTAGCATCGATCCATCGTTGCAACTCAGGGCCTTTGGCGCGAGTTCGAGACAGTTCGCACCGTCAACCTGTCGCTCCCGCTGATCGTCGCCACATTCGATCTACTTCGGAAACTCCAATGTCCAAACTCTTCAACGAATTCGCGCTGGGCGACACCACGCTGAAAAACCGTATTGTCATGGCGCCGCTGACCCGCTCGCGCGCACCCCATGATGCTGCCGACGAACGCATCGCGTTGTATTACGCACAACGCGCTACCGCCGGTTTGATCGTCAGCGAAGGCACGCCGATTTCCCGTGAGGGGCAGGGCTATCTGTTCAACCCCGGTATCTTCACGGCCGAGCAGATCGCCGGATGGCGCCTCACCACCGACTCGGTGCATGCGGTGGGCGGCAAGATGTTTGCGCAGCTCTGGCATGTCGGTCGCGTCTCGCACCCGTCGATCCAGGAAGGTGGAAAATTGCCAGTGAGCGCCACGTCGAAGCAAGCGGTCGGCGCGACTGCGTTTGGTTACGACGCTGACGGCAAGCCGGCGCTGGTACAGCCACCGGCGCCACGCCAACTGGAAACCGCCGAGGTGGCGCGGATCGTCGGTGAGTTCGCCCAGGCTGCGCACAACGCGATCGAGGCGGGTTTTGATGGCGTGGAAATTCACGGTGCCAATGGCTATCTGTTCGAGCAGTTCATGAACCCGCTGGTCAATGATCGTACCGATCAGTATTCGGCGGATCGCCTGGAGAACCGTCTGCGCTTCACCCTGGAAGTGATCGATGCCGTGGTCGCACGCATTGGCGCGGCTCGGGTGGGCATCCGTATTTCGCCATATGGTCAGCTGTTCGACATGCCGTTGTATGAGCAGATCGATGAAACCTACACCGCGTTGGCAGCCGAGATTGGCGCGCGGCAATTGGCCTACGTTCATGTGATGGATCAGTCCGGGTTTCCGGCTCCGGGTACCGAGGGCGGTGGTGGCGGGCCGAAGGAAACATTCCTCGATTTGCTGTCGACCATTCAGTCGAAACTGCCTGACACCGCGTTGATTCTGGCGGGCGGCATGTCGCGCCAGCGTGCGGATGACTTGATTAATGACGGCATCATCGACCTCGCCGCGTTCGGCACCGCTTACATCAGCAACCCTGATCTGGTGGCGCGGCTGCAGAACGACTGGCCGCTGAGCGAAGCCAAGCGCGAAACCTTCTATGGCGGTGGCGCCGAGGGTTATGTCGATTACCCACCTTATAAAGGCTAAGTAGCCGCTGACACATTGGCAGCCGCCACCGTTATTCGGGGCGGCTGCTTTTTCGTGTCCGGTGCAAACAGGCCTGAAAGGATCTCGCGGCGGGACAAGCAGACGAAGTTCTGCTGTAGTGCCCATCAACTGTTCTTGATGATCGGACTTTTTATGCACCTCAAAGCGCACCGGTACTTTGCCATGGTCGCCGTGACTGGAAGTTTCTCGGCGACGGCTCGGCACTTTCGCGTACCGGCGTCCTCCGTTTCTCGCTTCATCGCGGCGTTGGAACGAGAGGTCGGTCAGCAACTTTTGTATCGAAACACCCGTGCGGTGAAACTGACGGACGCGGGCGAGCGCTACTACCAGCAAATCCGCGAAGTGCTCGAACTGCTCGATGCCGCTGATGAAGAAATCACCGGCAAGGGTGGCGAGGTTCGTGGACTGGTACGGATTAACGCACCGGTCGCGTTCGGCAGCCTGCACATCGTCAAACTGTTGAACGGTCTGTATGACCAGTATCCCGAATTGACGGTCGAGCTGACCGTCACCGATGCCTTTATCGACCCGGTGCAGGAGGGCGTCGACATCATCTTCCGGGTCGGACACCTGGGCGACTCCGGGTTGATCGGCCGCAAAATCTGCGATCAGCAATACGTCCTTTGCGCCAGTGCGCAGTACATCGCGAAGCACGGCAAACCCGCGTCGCCAGAGGAACTGCGGCATCACGCCTGTCTGGTTTACAAGGGCACGGGCGGGGCGCAGCGCTGGTATTTCACAAAGCCTGGCAGCGATAAGGCCGACATCATCGACGTGCAGGGGCCGCTTCGAAGTAACAATGGTCAGGTCTTGGTGGAAGCGGCGCTGGCGGGCAGGGGGATCGTGTTCTTTCCGTCCTGGCTGTTTAGCCGCGAGAGTTTCGTGAGCCAGCAACTCATTCGGCTGTTACCGGATTGGCAAGGATCGGTGGAGCCAACGCCTAGCCCGATCCATCTGCTGTCCCCGGAGAATCGCATGCGCTCCCAGAAGGTTCGCGTGGTGTGGGAGTACTTCATCAAAGCGATCGGCACTCCGCCTTATTGGGATGATCTGGGGGATTGATGTTTAGGCGCGGGTAGCCAGCGTCCGCACTGGCGTGGGACTCAGCGCGTTTCGCACGGCGGCGCCGGCTCGCCGCTCAATGCATCGACCATGGGCGGATGCTCTTGCACCGCTTGGCGCAAATCTTCGGTCACGCGCAATTCCGCGCCTGTCGGCGAGAAAGTCGCTGCGGCTGCGAAAGGCGCGGGGTTGGCCGGAACCGGGCGTTTGCCGCGTCGCCAGAAAAAGAACGTGACCATGCACAGATTGACCAGGGCGAAGACCCAGAACAGACCGTTTGCGCCGAACGAGTTCATCACCGGCGAGATCATCATCGGACTGATCGCCGAGCCCAAAGAGTTGATCAGCAGCAAACCTTGAATCATCGGCACCAACGCTTCCGCCGGGGCGCGGTCGGCGGCATGACTGACGGCAACCGGATACAGCGCAAACACGCCGCCGCCGAGCAAAAACAGCATCACCGCGAGCATCGTCGACGACAACGGCAGCCAGACGATCACCAGCGACAACACCGTGCACGCCACGGTCAGAAGGGTCAGCACCTGAAGGCGATCCTGACGGTCAGACCAGCGTCCGACCGGGTATTGCAGGAGCATGGCGCCAAGGATCGTCCAGGCCATCATGCTGCCGACTTCACCCACGTTCAGACCCATGCGTTGCAGGTACAGCGGAAGCAACGTGTAAATCGCCGCGATGCTCACGCCCGAGCCGAAACACCCGACCAGCCCGGTCGGCGTCACGCCCAGCAGTTGCCGTGGCTTGAGCGGCTCGACCTGATCGAGCAGGGGCGACACGCGCGGCAGGATCACGATTGGCAGCACCGACAGCGATGCGAGCATGCCGGCAACCATGAACGGTGCGCTGTCGCTCAAACCCGTGATCTTGCCCAGCGTTGCCTGGCCCAGCACGCCAGCGCCGTACAAGACGATCATGTACAGCGCGAGCAAGCGTCCGCGAATCTTCGCGTCACCCGCCAGCAGCAGCCAACTCTCGATCACCAGAAACACGCCGACTGTGGCCCAGCCATTGATCAGGCGCAGGGCGAACCAGCCCCAAGTGTCGTAAAACAAACCCTGCATGAGGATGGTCACGGCGATCAGCGAGGCAAAGCTGCCGTAGGCACGGATATGGCCGATGCGCAGAATCAGGCGGTCGTTGAACAAGGCGCCCAAGGTCAGACCGATGAAATAGGCCGATGACACGACACCGATCATCGTCGCCGACGCACCGGCGGCGTCCAGGCGAAGGGTGGTCAGGGACGACAGAAATCCGTTGCCCAAGGCAATAATGAACAGCCCGAGCAGGGGCGCCAGCGCCATGGCCAGCAAACGCGGAGACATAGAAACCTCAAGGGATCGGGCAGCGGAACGTGCGTCTCTGCGCAGGGCAATGCCAAACCGAAGTGTGTTGTGCAAGCGCCCGCCGAACGGGCAGGGCAGTTCAATCGGCCGCACTTGAGCAAGTGTGGCCAGCCATTCTGGTACGTGATTTTTAACAGCGAAGCTTTCAGCCACCGACTCGGGAGACTGTTTGAGAGCGCGGGATTCTAAGGCTTGTGCAGGATTTGCCAATAGCTGTTTGCTGCGACGTTAGGACGCAGGTGAGTTACGGCAGATCCGCCGCCTGAGCATCGAGCGATGAACACCGCTTACATCCGGTGATGCTCGAGCAAGAAGTCGACGAACAAGCGCACTCGCGCCGGCATTGTCGAGCCTCCGACGAACACCGCATGAATCGGTTCCTGATCGCCGGGGTTCCAGGTTTCCAGTAGCGGTATGAGGTCGCCGCGCTGCAGATCCTCGCTGACGCTGAACTCGCCGATGCGCGCAATGCCGGCACCGACTCGGGCGAGTTGTGCCAGTGCTTCACCACTGCTGCATTCGATGTTGCCGCTGACTTTCAGGGAAAACTCACGGCCGTCGCGCATAAACGGCCAGTTGGGTTCGGCGCGGCGAAAGTTGAAGCGCAGGCAGTTGTGACTGAGCAAGTCTTGCGGTTCTTGAGGGGTGCCGTGACGCTGCAGATACGCGGGCGATGCGACCACCACTTGGCCGGTCGTGCCGATCCTGCGCGCGGTCAGCGGGCTGTCGGGCAAATGGCCAAAGCGCACCGCCACGTCGGCCTGGCCAGCAAGGATGTCGACCACTTCGTCGCCGAGCGTGAGGTCGACGACGATGTTCGGGTACTGCGCGCTGAACGCGGCCACCAACGGCACGATGGCCAGCCGACCATGGCCAAGCGCCGCGCTGACGCGCAATCGGCCCTTGGGTACGCCTTGATCGGCGATGGCGTCTTCAACTTCGTCCATGTCCGCCAGAATACGTCGGGCGCCCCGCAAGAATGCTTCGCCCTCAGCGGTGAAGGTGATCGCTCGCGTGGTTCGCAACAACAGGCGAGTGCCCAGACGCTGTTCGGCACGCGCGATGATCCGGCTGACTGCCGAGGGCGTCAGCCCCAATGCGCGCGCCGCCGCCGAAAGGCTGCCTTCCTGCGCCACAGTGACGAACACGCTCATTTCACCTGACCTGCCATTGACGTCCATTTGTGCCTCTTACGCAAAGGTGATTGCCGAAATCGCTATCTACCGCCTCAAACGCCTGGATCGTAGCATTGGCGGCATAGATAAGGAGCCTTTCCATGCGTATCAATCCACCCCTTGTTGCACTCGCCATTGGTGCCTTTGGCATCGGCGTTACCGAGTTCGCCCCGATGGGCATGCTGCCGGGCATTGCTGCGGATCTCGGCGTGTCAATTCCCGCTGCAGGCTTGCTGGTCAGTGCATACGCGTTGGGCGTACTGCTCGGCGCGCCGTTGATGATCCTCACCACCGGCAAAATTCCGCGGCGAACGTTGCTGATCGGTCTTATGGCGATTTTTACCTTGGGTAATCTGATGTCAGCGCTGGCGACCGATTACTACAGCCTCATGATCGCCAGGGTGGTGACCTCACTGAATCACGGAGCGTTCTTTGGCGTCGGCTCCGTCGTCGCTGCCAGCGTGGTCGCGCCGGAGAAACGTGCCGGGGCGGTCGCGGCAATGTTCATGGGCCTGACTTTGGCGACCATCGGCGGTGTGCCGCTGGCCGCGTGGTTTGGCGAGCTGTTCGGCTGGTGCACTGCATTTTGGGGTATTACCGGCCTTGGCGTGGTGACGATGGCAGCGTTGTGGTTCGCGCTGCCCAATCTGCGCGCACCGCAAAGCGTGGGCGTACTGGCTGAAATACGCGTACTGGGCCGAGGCCCGGTGCTGGGCGCGTTGGCCCTGACCGTCGTCGGCTCGAGTGCGATGTTTACGGTCTTCACCTACATTGCACCGATCCTCAGCAGCGAGACCCACGCGTCCTCCGCGTACATCACCGCCATGCTGGTGCTGTTTGGTGTGGGCCTGACGCTGGGCAACATGTGGGGCGGCAAGGCTGCGGATCGTTCGATCGATCGCACCTTGATCGTTTCGCTGAGCGTGCTGATTGTGATCTTGCTGGCGTTTACCGTCCTGATGCGCTGGCCTTTGCCGGCCGCGGTGGCCATTTTGATCTGGGGTATCGCCAGCTTCGCCCTGGTACCACCGCTGCAGATGCGCGTGATGGAAGCGGCCAAAGACGCGCCCAATCTGGCTTCGGCGGTCAACATCGGTGCCTTCAATTTTGGTAACGCCATTGGCGCGGCGCTGGGCGGCGCGGTGATCAATGCCGGGCTGGGTTATCCGGCGATCTCCCTGGCCGGTGCAGCGATGGCGAGTCTGGGCCTGCTGATGGTGCTGGCGTTTACCTGGCGCTCGAAAGCAAGTGCAGCGGCGCTGACCCAACCCTGACGAGAGGGCGGTCAGGCGCCATCACGAGTGATTCGAACTTTGCGCAAGACGGTGCTTCGTCAGCCCTTTTGAACCTATTTCAAAACAGCCTGCTCAACCGGGAAATGTTCGGGGGTGGATGTGATGAATGTTTTCAGAAATCAGCTGACGACTGAGCAAGAAGCAAGACTGCTGGCGTTGGATGCCTGGCATCGGATGTCGGAGAATCGAGCCCTGCGCATGGACTGCCCCGATGCCTGGCACGACGAACTGTTGCGCCAGTCTGACGAGATGGATCGGTTGGGCATGTTAACGCTGACCGAATGGTGCGACCTGCGAAGGGATGCAGATGAAGCCTATCTGCGCGCGGTGGCGGGTGAGGATTATCACGCAGGTCATCAAGCTAGTGTGTATCGAGGTTGACGGTACCCGCCGTACAGCGGGTACCGCTTCCAATGTGCGAGAAGGCCTGCCTACCGGCTTACCACTTGTAACTCACTTTGGCGGTAATCTCACGGCCCGGGTTGTAGAAGTTCGCGGTGCCGGAACCGACCACGTGCTGCTCATCCAGCAGGTTGCTGACGTTCACCGCTAGGTCGGTGCCCTTGGCGATTTTGTAGTTGAACGCGGCGTCGAACAGCGTGGTGCCATCGCTTTTGCCTGAGTTGGCGGCGTCGAAGTAATACGAGCCGACGTAGCGCGCACCCAAGCCAACGCTGACATCGGTGGCGGGGACGTCGTAATAACTCCAGAGCGAAGCGGAATGCTTGGGTGCCGTGGCGAATTCATTACCCTTCAGGGAGCTGCCGTCGTACAACGAACCGCGCTGTACCTCGGACTCCATATAGGAATAACCACCGATCAGGCTGAGGTTCTGCGTCACCTGCGCCTTGGCCTCCAGGTCGAGACCGCGCGCACGCGATTCGCCTACCGTCTGTTGCTCAATGATGCCGCTCGGCAGCACCACGGCGATGGTGACGTTTTCCTGGGTCAGGTCATAAACGGCTGCGGAGAACAGGGCGTCCATCCCCATCGGCGCATACTTCACGCCTATCTCGTACTGCCTGCCGGTCTGCGGTGTGACGCCAACCTGTGGCGGCGAGACGGATTCCACCATGCTCACATAGGTCGACACCTCATCGTTGACGATGTAGGTCAATGCACCTCGGTAAGAGGTTTCGGAGAAGGTGTCTTTCTCAGTCGATTCCAGACCTTTGCTGGTCAGGTCCATCGAGTCATTGCGCACGCCCCCGGTGACGATGAACCGCTCGTAGAACGACAGGTTCTGCTGCAGGAATACGGCTTTGGTGGTCGCATCTCGCTTGTTCACGGCATACGGCGCGATTGAGCGTGAAACGCCAGTAAACACGGGGTTTGCAATGTCAATCGAGGTCGTCGGGGCGTAGACCGAGCTTTCCTTGGTGGTCGAATCGAGGTACTCCACGCCCACCAGGCTGCTGCTGTCGATGTTCTCGAAACGGGCATCGTATTGCAGCATCAGATTGCCGTTGAACTGGTCGGCTTCGGTGTCCGTTCCAAACTGATAGCGGTCAACGGTAGTACCGACTCGCGCGGCGCTGTCGCTGAGGTAAACGTAGCCGAAATCATCGGTCAACTTGCTGTAACGCAGGTTGCTGCGCAGCACGAAGCCATTGTCGAAGTCATGGGTGATGTTACCGCTGAGGCTGGTGCGCTCGACATCGTGAAAGTTGTAGCTGGGCTCGCCATAGAACTTGCTGCGGTCGTATTCCTTGTCCAGCGGATAGCCACCGCTGTTGGGCGAACTTTCGGTTTTCAGGTAGTCGAGAATCATCGTCGCCGACGTGTAATCCGTCGGTGCCCAGGTGAGGCCACCCATAAACAACTGGTTGTCGTCCTGCGAGTGATCGTACTCGCGGTCGCTGTTTTGGCCTTTGGCAGTAAAGCGGCCAGCCAGGGTTTTTTCGTCGTTCAACGCATCGCCGACATCGATGCCTGTCTCGACATGGTCAAACGAACCGTAGGTCACATAGCCTTGGCCAAACTGCTCGAAGCGCGGCTGTTTGGTCACGAAGTTTACCGAGCCTCCAGGATCCGCGGGGCCGAACAGGGTGGAGTTGGCGCCACGCAGAATCTCGATGCGCTCATAAGCGAATGGATCTTCGCGCACGCCGCGCATCGAACTCAGGGTCAAGCCGTCACGGTAGGTGGTGGCCTGGAAACCGCGGATCTGGAAATAGTCGTTGCGGTCATCCGTGCCGTAGAAGTCAGTGATCACGCCCGGTGTGTATTGCAGCGCCTCTTCCGTGGTGCTGACGCTGCGCTGTTCCATTTCCTTGTTGGTAACCACCGATACCGATGCCGGTGTATTGAGAATGCTGGTGGCCACTTTGCCGCCAACCCAGAGTTCCTTGGCGACCACCGAGTTGGCGTCGTCGTCGGCACTGACCCTGACCTTGGCATTAATGATGAGGGGGGCGAGGCGATAGTCCTCGATACCCGTTGCGTCGAGTTCGAGTGGGCCGGCAGGCGCTGGTTGAGGTGTCAGCAGGTAAGCGGACGGGCCTTGCTGCTCGATCTGCAATTCGCTTCCCTGCAACAACGTGGACAGTGCGGTCGACGTATCCAGCGTACCGTTCACGCCTGCCGTTGTGCGATTCGCAACGCTCGAGGCATCGTAGGAAAGACTGATGCCAGCCTCGCGCGCAAAGCGGTCAAGCGCCGGCGCCAGTGGGCCGGCAGCAATATTCCACTGCTGAACCTGTTTGCGCTGTTCGGCGCTCGAAGATTGCGCCAGCGACGGCAGGGCGTAGCTGCTGACCATCAAACCCAGAATCACACCGTGTACGGCGTGGCTCAGTGGATGGCGCTGTGTGACCGCGGACGAACTCATTTTCTCGCTCCAAGGAAGGGTATCGACAGATTGGCCTGTAAGTCGGCCTTCCTTACAAGTCGAACGAGAATGAGAAACTACCTCATTATTTTTGCTAAATAAGACAAAAAAAGCTTATTCAACTGGCAGCGGTCAACGTCACCCAATAACGCGTCCGATAATCAACGCGCAAATGCAGCGACTGCGCGACTAATGTCAGTACCTGATCGTTGTCGGCGAGCTGAAAAGTGCCGGAAACCCGAAGGTCGGCAACCTCTTCGGCGCAGCGCAATACGCCGGGGCGGTAGCGCGACAACTCCGCGATAAAATCCCCAAGGCGCATATTGCGTGCGCTGATCACCCCGTCATTCCAGCCCCAGACATCCAGGCCATTGTCCCTGAACTCCCGGGCGCCACTTGATGTGAACAGCAACTGATTGGCGGTCTGGGCACTGCGGCTACTGCTGGCGGCCAGGGTTTGACTGGCGCCAGGAAATACCGTGACGGTGCCTCCCTGAACCGCGAGCAAGGTGCCGTCGTCACGTTCCCGCGCCAGGAAGCGGGGACTCTGCGCGCGCATGATTCCGTCGCGTGTTTGTACCCAAAAGGGACGCGCGTGCGCCGCGTGTTCATCCGCGCCGACATTCACGATGACCTCACCACGCCGCAGAATGAGCAGACGTCGCTGGGCGTCGAAATCACTGTCGACAGCGCTATCACTATTGAGCTGGACAAGGCTGCCGTCATCGAGCTGCACGCGGCGCTGCTCGCCGGTGCTGCTGCGTTGCTGCGCAAGCATGGCCGGTACGGGTGTGTAATCACGGCCAAGCCAGGCGGCGCCGGCAACCGTGGCCAAAAGGCCTAATAGCTTCAGGCTTTCCCGTCGGCGCAGGCCATGGCGGGAACCATCAAGGGTTTGTCGGGCCAATTGCGGCGGCATGCTCGCGAACTCATCTCCAAGCGATTCCACACGCTGCCACGCCAATCGATGCTCCGGACGCTGCTGCAGCCAAAGCTCAAAAGCGCGCTGCGTTTGCTCATCTGCCTTGTTGAAGCGAAGGCGCACCTGCCAATGGATGGCCTGGTCTACAACGGCCGGATCCAGCGCCTGCGACTCATGCCTCGACATAACGCAACCGATAGCAGTGTTGCAGCGCGGTGGCCAGGTCGCGCTCCACCGTCGCCCGGGAAACGCCGAGTTTTTCGGCTATTTGCGCACAGGTCAAACCGTCGAGCCGGGCAAATAAAAACGCCTGGCGAACTCGCGGTTTGAGCATGTCGAGCATGCGGTCGATGCGCTCCAGCGAATCCAGAATGAGCAGTCGGCTTTCTTCCGAGGGCACCTCGTGTTGAGGCAGCAACGCGACGCTTTCCAGGTAAGCACGTTCGAGTTCGCGACGACGATACTGATCAATCATCAGTCCGCGGGCAATGCTGCTCAGATAGGCACGGGGTTCGCGCAAGGGGCTTGATTGCCGGGATTTGAGCAGACGCACAAAGGTGTCTTGCGCCAGGTCTGCGGCGTTATCGCGACAACCAATGCGTCGGCTCAACCAGCCATGTAACCACGAGTGGTGGGTGCGATAGAGCAGCGCTAGATCTGCAGTGCCTAGTGTGTCGTCGCTGCTCATCGGCATCCCGGAAAGTACATGATTGATAATGACTCGCATTCTACTCAGGCGATAGCACCTCAGGCAAATGCGGGCGCAGTGTCTGCGCGGGGCGAGTTATACGAGTGCTGCATACGTTAATGGGAATTTGTGTCAATTGCGAATGTGTTTGTATAGCATGCGCGGGATTTTGGCGGTTTTACTCCCTGTTTTGGCCTATTCGTAAAGGTTTCTCTCTTCATGCGTCGAACCCTGCTTTCCATTTGTGTGCTGCAAGCCTTGTCGCCTGCCTCTTGGGCTGAACAAGTGGAGGGGACACCCTCAACGCTCGAACTCGACGCAACCGATGTGATCGGTACTGCCAATTACGAGAGGGCGGCCGGCCCGGTGCAGGGTTATCGGGCGACTCGATCGGCCAGTGCCACACGTACCGACACGTCGATCCACGAAACCCCACAATCGATCAGTGTGGTTTCGAAGGATGTGGTCGAGGATCTGGGCGCCACCCGTTTGCAGGACGCGCTGGACTACGCCGGTGGCGTCGGGCGGGCGAACAATTTTGGTGGCCAGGGCCTGACCACATTTACCGTGCGTGGCTTCACCACCGGCGAGTTTTATCGCAACGGTTTCCCGATCAACCGCGGCTATCCGAACATGCCGGATGCCAACACGATCGAACGCCTCGAAGTGCTGCGCGGCCCGGCCACCATGCTCTATGGTCGGGGTGATCCTGGCGGCACCTTCAACGTGGTGTCCAAACAGCCGTTGCCCGAGCGCACCGTCACTCTTGGCAGCCAACTCAATGATCAGGGCATGAAGCGCGGCACGCTGGATGCTTCCGGCCCGCTCGACGAGGAAGGGCGTCTGGCCTACCGACTTAACGTAGTGGGCGAGGGCGGCGACACCTTTCGAGATCACGTTGAAACCGAGCGCTACGGCATCGCGCCCGTGCTCACCTGGCAGGCAACCGACGCGACCAAGCTGATTTTCGAAGGCGATTTCATGCGCAACAACGCGCCTCTGGATCGAGGCGTTACTCGCTATGCGAAGCAGATAGGGACTGCCTCGCGCGACAGTTTTTTTGGCGAAAAAGACGTTGGTAAACTGCATAACGACAACAACATGGCGCAACTGCGTTTCGAGCACATGCTCAACGACGACTGGACGTTGGGCGGCGGCTTCCAGTGGCTCGACGGATCGCTCAAGGGCAACGCCATCGAGGCCAACGGTATTGCCGCTGACGGACGCACTCTGGGGCGCAATTTCAACTATCGCAAGCTGGAGTGGACCGACAAGGATACCCAGCTCAATCTGACCGGCCATTTCGAAACCGCGGGTTTGCAGCACACGTTGCTCACCGGTATCGAGTATGAGGATTACGACTACAAGTCGATCATTCAACGCTCCAGCGGAGCCGTTGGTGCTTACCCGATCGACATCTTCGATCCGGTGTACGGCCAACCACGTCCGGCACTCACCCGCACGCCCACTGATGACAAGGAAAACCTCAAGACGTATGCCGCGTTCGTGCAGGATCAGGTGGCGTTGACTGACAGACTGAAAGTACTGGCCGGGGCGCGTTTCGAGCGCTTTGAACATGACTACGAAACCTATGTGCCCGGCGCCAAGAGCTGGCAGGCGAGTGACAACGCGGTAACGCCGCGCATCGGCGTCACCTACGACTTGACCGACACATTAGCGATCTATGCCAACACCGCGCGCTCGTTCAAACCGAACACCGGCGCCAGTCGTCAGGGCGGCGGGTTCGAGCCGGAGAAAGGCAAGTCGTACGAAATGGGCATCAAGTGGGAAGCGCTGGATCAGCAGTTGAGTGTCGACGCGGCGATCTATCAGATCGAAAAGCGTAACGTGCTGACCACCGATCCTGTTGATTCGACCTTCAGCGTCGCGGCGGGTGAGGTGCGCAGCCGTGGTTTCGACGTCAACGTGGCCGGAAACCTGACGCCCGAATGGCGCGTGATTGGTGGGTACGCCTATGTCGATGCCGAAGTGACCAAAGACAACGTATTACGCTCCGGCACGCGACTGCTGAACATCCCGAAAAACAGCTTCAGCCTGCTGAATATGTATGAGTTCCAGGATGGCACCTTTAAGGGGTTGGGCCTGGGCACCGGGCTCAAATACGTCGACGAGCGCGCGGGACAAACCGCCAACACCGCGTTTTCGATGGGCAGCTACACCGTGGTCGACCTGCTCAGCTTCTATAAGGTCAATGACAAGGTGCGGCTCAATCTTGACGTGAAGAACCTGTTTGACCGTGATTATGAAGAGGGTGCATTCGGTAACGTCTATGCCTATCCGGGAGCGCCGCGAACAGTACAAGTCGGTATTGCCTACACCTTGTAACGTGCAGTGCCGGTGCAGGCCTCACCTTCCGCGATCACGCGGGAGGTGAGGCAATGTGCGCCATTCCCGAATGGCAGAAACGGCGACTATGGATTTGCACTGGAAGAGTAAAACAGCTGCATTTATGACGTGGCGTGTATTGTCCGCGTTCGGCCAGAAGCAGCCGGTCACAACCGACGGAGAACAGCCAAAAGCGCATACTTCCTGGCCCCAGCCACTCATTTACTCAGGAGGCTTCCCGGGAAGGCACTGCACCCTCGATAACGACACGCTCAAATCGCCCGGCAAGTACCACATAGCCAAAGATTCCCAGCAGCCCATGAGCCGCCACAAACCATAGTGCCGAGTCGAACGAGCCAGTGGTTGCAACAAAATAGCCAATGACTACCGGCGTGATGATTCCTGCCACGTTACCGATGCCGTTAAATACCCCGCCACTTAACCCCACCATGCTTTTGGGCGCTGTGTCGGACAGTACTGCCCAGCCTACCGCTGCCAGTCCTTTGCCGAAAAATGCCAGGGCCATCAACGCTATCACCATCCAGTTGGCATCGACATAATTTGCGGAAACCAGGCTGGAAGCCAATGCCATACCGATGATGAAAGGCGTTTTGCGAGCCCTTGAGGGATGTACGCCTCGACGGATCAGATAATCGGAAACCACGCCGCCCAGCACACCTCCCGAGAAACCACAGATCGCCGGCATCGCAGCCACCCATCCTGCTTGCATGATCGTCATGCCTCGCCCCTGGATCAGGTAGATAGGAAACCAGGTGATGAAGAAGTAGGTGAGGGCGGTGATGCAGTATTGCCCCAGATAGATTGCCCACAGTGTCCGATTATTGAAGAGCTGGGCGACTTCTTTCATTTTCAGTTTTGGTTTGGTGGCTTTACGCGTGACTTCCAGATCCACCAGAGCACCGCCATCGCGCATGTACTGCAGCTCGGTTTCGGTCAGTCGAGGATCACTGTGAGGCTCGTGATAAAGCGCGAACCAGAACACCGTGGCCACTAGACCAAGCCCACCCATCCAGATGAACACATGTTCCCAACCCCAGGAATGGGTCAGCCAGGCCATGAGCGGAGCGAAGACCACAACGGCCATGTATTGCGCCGAGTTGAACAGTGCGGAAGCGGTGCCACGTTCACTGGTCGGAAACCAGCAGGACACGATACGGTTATTGGCCGGGAATGCCGGAGACTCTACAAGACCGAGCATGAAACGCATGCCGAACAAGGTGATTGCTGCCGAGGAGCCGACGAGCCCGACCCAGCCCACGGTGCCTTGCATCATGGTGAACAATGACCACAGGAACAGGCTGCAACCGTAGACCCTTCTTGCGCCGAATTTGTCCAGCAACCAGCCGCCTGGGATTTGGCCCAGCGCGTAAGCCCAGGCAAACGCAGAAAAGATCATGCCCAGCATCATGGGATCCAGTCCCAAGTCTTTGATCACGCCCGTACCGGCGATGGACATGGTCGCCCGGTCGGCATAATTGAGGACGGTGACAATGAAAATCATCGCCAGAATGACAAAGCGCCGACGCCCGACATGGGCCTTTTCAAGCGGGATTGCTAGCGGTGCGATCTTGGAGGTCATGGTGCTCTCCGGCTTCCCTCGGGGGGAAGTTTTATTGTTGGAGTAAGTAGCGTGCATTTCTCAGCAAGCGACAGCAGTCGGTAGCGGAGAACCGGCAAAGCAGGCCTGCAAATTGGCCAATACGATTTCGCCCATGGCCAGGCGCGTTTGTTCGGTGGCGCTGGCGCGATGCGGTTGCAGCACCACATTGCTCAGCGAGCGCAGGGCATCCGGCACGCGTGGTTCATCGGCGAACACATCAAGGCCGGCGCCGGCGATGGTGCCGTCGCTTAAGGCCGCTATCAGCGCGGGCTCATCCACCAACTTGCCGCGCGCGACATTGATCAGATAGCCGTTGGCGCCCAAAGCCTGAAGTACCGCAGGTGTGATGATCGCGCTGCCGTTATCGGCGGACGCCGCCAGCATCAGCACATCGCTGCGGCGCGCCAGGTCGATCAGGTCGGGAACGAAGTGATAGCCGCTCTGCGGTTGCTCACGCAGGTCGGTGTAGCTCACCGTCATATCGAAGGCCGAGGCGCGTTTGGCGATGGCATGGCCAACCCGACCCAGCCCGACGATACCCAGTTGAATGCCGGTCACTTTGCGTGCCAACGGTTGCGCGACACTGCCCCATTGGCCGTCGCGAACGATGCGGTCGCCGGTGCCGAGATCGCGCAGGGTCATGATCAACAAACCCATGCCCATGTCCGCGACGTCATCGGTCAATACACCGGGCGTGGTGGTCACTTGAACACCGCGAGCGGCGGCATTGACGAGATCCACTGCGTCAGTGCCGATGCCACTGATCGCGATGACTTGCAGTGCAGGCAGGCGATTCATGATCGCGTTGGACAGACCTTTGGCGCCACCGGTGACCACGCCGCGAATGGTGTGGCCTACCTCGGCCAGAAACGCGTCCTGATCGGCGGCTTCGTACAGACGGTGAACGGCATAAGACGCCTGTAACCGGGTATCGATCAGATCCGGTACAGGTTGGGTGAGGAGGATGTTGATCTTCATGTCGCGTTCCTTGAATTGTATTTATCTGGGCGGGCGACAAGCAGTTGCCTGCGTGTGGTTCCAGAGTAGGAAAACGAACGATGCTGGTCTAACATTGATACTGGATCGATCAATACAAGAATTGAATCATGGAACTCCATCAACTCCGCTGTTTTGTGATGGTTGCCGAAGAGCTGCATTTCGGTCGGGCCGCCAAACGTTTGTTCATGACCCAGCCACCTTTGAGCCGGCAGATCCAGATGCTGGAACGTTCGCTGGGCGTCACTTTGCTTGAGCGCAGTAATCGCAACGTGCAGCTCACTGTCGCCGGGCAGCATTTCCTGCGTGACGCCCGGCACGTCTTGGCGTACACCGAGCAAGCAGGTACAGCGGCGCGGCGTTTGGCGCGGGGCGAAGCAGGGCAGCTGCTTTTGGGGTTTACCGCAGTCAGTGGGTACCACTTGATTCCCGGTTTGCTGGGACATGCTGCGCAACGGCTGCCGGACGTTGGTTTCGAGTTGCACGAAATGGTGTCCGGTGCCCAGACCGACGCCTTGGCGGCGAGCATGATTGACGTCGGTTTCGTACGGCGAGCGGCGCCTCATCTGGGGTTCGACTCGCAGTTGATTTGCAGCGAGCCGCTGCTGGTGGTGATGTCGAACGCGCACCCTTTGGCGCAGCGGGCGACGATTGCGGTGGCCGATCTGGATCAGCAACCCTTCGTGATGTATTCGCCGGATGAGGGGCGCTATTTCTATGACTGCATCGTCGGGCTGTTCGCCATGGCAGGTGTTTCGCCGCGTTACCTGCATTACCTGGGGCAGACCCACTCCATTCTCGGATTGGTGCGGGCGGGCCTGGGTTTGGCGATTGTGCCAGCCGCTGCTCGTGAGCTTTACCTGGGGCATTTGCAGTTCCGTCCCCTTGAAGATGCTCAGCCGCGTGCGGAGGTGCACATGGTTTCCAGGAGTGACAACGACAACCCTGCACTGCCACCTTTCCTGCGCATGGCACAGGATTACTTCCGCACAACCGGTTGAGTCAGTCGTTATCTGAAGAGAGCGTGACGTAAACGCTCACGAATACTGCTGAGGTGCAAATGCATGGCCGCCTTGGCAGCGACAGGGTCACCATCGGCAATGCTTTGGTAAATCGCTTGGTGCTCGCGCTGTAAACGCAATCCGTATTCCGTTCGATCCCCACCATTGAGAGCGGCGCTGTTCAGTCGCTTGCGGGGTATCAGGTCGATGCCGAGATGGTCGGTGATATCCACGAAGTAACGGTTAGCCGTTGCCATGGCGATCTGTCGGTGAAACGCATGGTCGGCTGCTGCCGCCACATCACGACTGATGGTCGGGTCTGCAAGTATGTTGAGGGCTTCTTGCATGCATGCCAGATCCTGCGGACTTCTACGCTGCGCGGCAAAACCTGCGGCTTCCACCTCGACACTGATACGCAACTCGATGACGGCGATGACGTCTTCAAGGGAGGCATTTGAATTAGGGTGTAAGTCGCAATCCGGTGTGTCGCTGACGAATGAGCCGATGCCGTGTCTGGTAATGATCAGTCCACGGGTTTGCAGTTGCGAAATGGCTTCACGCACAACCGTTCGGCTGACGCCATGCTCAGCCATGACTTGCGCTTCTGGAGGCAGTCTCTGCCCGGGTTCAAATGCACCGCTGATGATTCGCTCGGTCAGTACCTGAGCGAGTATGGACGACAGGTTTCTTGACTGATTCAAACCAGTGGATCGTCGATGAAGGGGATGGCAAGGCTCAATCGTGATGGTGTCCATATCAACCCCAGCTTGTAATGGATCCTGCCGACGGCCCTTGATGCGGCTTGATTCACAGGATGGCGGCGCAAATTTCTGCGCCGCGTATCCGGCTATCAAACCGTGGGTGGCGGCTTAACCGATAGCGGCTTCACTCCACTCGCTGTTGACCAGGCGTTTGAGCTTGAGTGGATTGCTGTTTTGCAACGCTGGAGGTAAGAGCGCATCGGGATAGTTCTGGAAGCAAACCGGGCGCAGAAAGCGATCAATCGCCAACGTGCCTACGGACGTGCCGCGCGAATCCGATGTGGCCGGGTACGGCCCGCCGTGAACCATGGCCTCGCAGACTTCCACGCCAGTCGGGTAGCCGTTAACCAATATCCGCCCGACCTTTTGTTCCAGTACCGGCACAAGCCATTGGTACTGTTGGAGGTCGGCAGGTTCGCCAATCAGCGTGGCGGTCAGCTGACCGCGTAACGATTGAAGGGCAAGCTTGAGTTCAGCATCGTCTGCTACTTCGATCACAATCGTGGTCGGGCCAAACACTTCTTCCTGCAACAGTTCGTCACCTTCCAGCAACAGGCTCACATCCGCTTTGAACAGTTGTGGGTGCGCCTGATTACCGGTCTGAGCAGAACCCGTCAGGTGGGTGATGCCGGCATGGGCATGCAAATGTTCAAGCCCTTTGGAATAGCTGCGCAAGCCTCCAGCGTTCAGCATGGTCTGCGGTGCCTGCACAGCCATTTGGCCTTGCAAGTGCTGAAGGAACTGAGCGAACTGCGGCGATTTTATGCCGATCACCAGGCCAGGATTGGTGCAGAACTGACCGCATCCCATAACCACGGATGCCGCCAGATCCTTGGCTACGGTCTCGCCTCTGGAAGACAAGGCGACAGGCAGCAGCACTACCGGGTTGATGCTGGACATCTCGGCAAACACGGGGATCGGTTGTGGGCGTTCTGCCGCCATCTTGCACAGCGCATTGCCGCCGCCAAGCGAACCGGTAAAACCGACTGCTTGAATGGCCGGATGCTTGACCAGCCATTCACCCACGCCAGCGCCGAAGATCATATTGAACACGCCCTTGGGCATGCCAGTGCGCCCGGCCGCTCGAAGAATGGCGCAGCCAACTTGGTCAGCCGTTGCCATGTGGCCGCTGTGCGCCTTGAATACGACAGGGCAGCCCGCCGCCAGTGCTGCGGCGGTATCGCCTCCCGCAGTCGAAAACGCCAAGGGGAAATTACTGGCGCCAAACACGGCAACCGGGCCTACACCGATACGGTATTGACGCAAATCGCCTCGTGGTAGTGGCTTGCGATCAGGCAAGGGTAAGTCGATGCGTGCGCCGAGATAGTCGCCACGGCGCAGCACGTTGGCGAACAGGCGCATCTGGCCACTGGTGCGTGCCCGTTCTCCCTGAATGCGGCCCGCCGGCAACGCGGTTTCCTGGCAGACGATGGCGACGAAGTCTTCACCCAGTTGATCAATCTCATCAGCGATGGCATCGAGAAACTCGGCCCGGCGTGTCGGGCTCAGTTGACGATATTCGAGGAATGCCGCCTCGGCAGCCAAAGCGGCGCGGTCTACTTCGGCTTCTGTCGCTTGATAAAAATCGTACGGCAGAGGCTGGCCAGTCGTTGCATCCAGGCTTTTTAGTTGCTGTTCGCCGTCGGCGCTACGTTCGCCAGCGATAAAATTTTCGCCAAGTAGTGTGAACATGTCGGTCTCCATGCGCTTCAGGTTGAGCAATGTCTGCTTGTCTGAAGCCGGTTAAATGATGCGACGCAGGGGAAGGGGCACTGTTGGTGCCCCCTTGTTGCTGAAAGATGAGGCTCTATAGATAAGTTGGCGGTACTTGTGGCACCTGAACGTGTCTCTATGGATCAGCGCACCAGACAAGGTTGCTTGTTGTTGAAGCTCCAGCCAGGAATCAGGAATTGCATCGCGACACTGTCGTCCCGAGCGCCGAGGCCCATTCCTTTGTAGAGTTCGTGCGCCTTGGCCACGGCGTCCATGTCGATGTCTATGCCCAGGCCATGCTTGGTTGGCACCTTGACGTAGCCACCTTCAATTTTCAGCGGTTGCTTGGTCAGGCGCTGACCGTCTTGCCAGATCCAGTGCGTATCGATGGCGGTGATGTCTCCTGGTGCGGCGGCCGCCACTTGGGTGAACATCGCCAACGAGATATCGAAGTGGTTGTTGGAATGAGAACCCCAAGTCAGGCCCCATTCATGACACATTTGGGCAACCCGGACTGAGCCTTGCATTGTCCAGAAATGCGGATCGGCGAGCGGGATGTCGACCGATTGCAACTGGATGGCATGGCCCATTTCGCGCCAGTCGGTCGCGATCATGTTGGTTGCAGTTTTCAGCCCCGTAGCGCGGCGGAATTCGGCCATGACTTCGCGGCCCGAGTAGCCGTTTTCTGCGCCGCAAGGGTCTTCCGCGTAGGCGAGCACCTGATGCTGATCCCGGCACAAACGGATGGCTTCTTTAAGCGACCAGGCGCCATTCGGGTCAAGGGTGATACGGGCATCGGGAAAGCGTTCAGCGAGTGCGGTGACCGCTTCAATCTCTTCATCGCCACTCAATACACCGCCCTTGAGCTTGAAGTCGTTGAAGCCGTATTTCGCTTTCGCAGCTTCTGCCAGTCGCACGACGGCTTCGGCGGTCATGGCTTTCTCGTGACGCACTCGGAACCATTCGTCTTCAGCATCGGCCTCGTTGCGGTAGGCCAGGTCGGTGACATTGCGGTCGCCGATGTAGAACAGATAACCGAGCATTTTCACCGCATCGCGTTGCTGGCCTTCACCCAGCAATGCGGCGACCGGAACCTCAAGGAACTGACCCAGCAGATCGAGCAGGGCAGCTTCCATCGCAGTCACGGCATGAATAGTGATACGCAGGTCAAAGGTTTGCAGGCCACGACCGGCGGAGTCTCTCGATGCAAAGGTTGTCCGCATCTGATTGAGAATGCGTTGGTACTGACCAATGGGCTGACCCATGACCAGGCTACGAGCATCTTCGAGCGTTTCGCGGATGCGCTCGCCACCGGGGACTTCGCCCACGCCGGTGTTACCGGAGCTGTCTTTGATAATGACGATGTTGCGGGTAAAGAACGGCCCGTGCGCACCGCTCAGGTTCAACAGCATGCTGTCGTGGCCCGCTACGGGTACGACTTGAAAACTGGTGACGACAGGCGACTTGGTGGTGTTGGCAATATGTTCAGCGTTCATGGCAAGTTCCTACAAAAAAGGTCGTTCAGCGATCAATAGGGTCAGTGAGATTTGCTGACGGTCGCAAGCCTTGGAGCAACGACCGGTGACGTCAGCAGGGCCGATGGTTTCGGCGAGGTTTTGGCAAAGAACACCAGAATCGCGGCGAGTATCGAAGTGCCGGCCAGACCATAGAGGCCACCCTGGATCGACCCTGTTGTTTGTTCCAGGAAGCCGAAGGTCGTTGGTGCCACGAAACCACCCAGGTTGCCGATTGAGTTGATCAGTGCGATGACGGCGGCGGCGATACGAGCATCCAGATAGCCTTGGGGAATTGGCCAGAACAACGAAGACGCGGACTTGAAGCCGATGGCCGCGAAGCAGATGGCGACAAAGGCGAAGATCGGCCCACCAGTGGTGGACAAGAACATGCCGGCCGCCGCGATCAACAGGGCAGTTGCGACCCAGGCTTGCTGGAATTTGAACTTTCCGGACAGCGCAGCGAAGGTGTACATGGCGATGATGGAGATCAGCCAGGGGATCGAGTTGAAAAAACCTACCTGCACATCACTCAGGTTGCCCATCTTCTTGATGATGCTGGGGAGCCAGAAGGTCGCGGCATAAATCGTCAACTGGATGCAAAAGTACAGGGCGCAAAACAGCAGGATCTGGCGGTCTTTAAGCAGTTTGCCAATGGTCGGTTTGACCGTGGTCAGCGCTTCACGCTCGCGCTGTTCCTGATCGATCGCGCCTACCAGTGCATCTTGCTCTTCGCGAGTCATCCACTTGGCGTCATGGGGTTTGGAGTCGAGCCAGAACCAGACAAAGAAGCCCAAAGCGACCGATGCCAGGCCTTCGATGGCAAACATCCATTGCCAACCATGAAAACCGAATCCTTCAATCTGCAACAAGGCACCCGACAGCGGGCCTGAGATCAGCGAAGCCACAGCCGAGCCACTGAGGAAAATGGCAATGGCCTTGCCGCGTTCGACGCCTGGCAACCAGCGCGTGAAGTAGTAGATCACGCCAGGGAAGAAGCCAGCTTCGGCGACACCCAGCAGAAAGCGCAGGATGTAGAAATGGGTTTCGTTCTGGATGAAGGCCATCATCGTGGCGACGATGCCCCACGTGAACATGATGCGAGTCAGCCAGATGCGGGCACCGACTTTTTGCAGCAGCATGTTGGACGGTACTTCAAAGAGGGCGTAGCCGATGAAGAAGAGGCCGGCGCCCAGGCCGTAGGCGGCTGCGCCGATACCGAGGTCGTGTTCCATGTGCGTGCGCACGAAACCGATATTGACCCGGTCGATGTAGTTGAGGATGAACATGATCACGAAAAGTGGGAGTACATGCCTCTTCACTTTGCTCACGGCGCGCGCGAGAACCGAATCACCTTCTGGAACGACAGATGCATTGCTTGAATTGTTCACAATTCAAATCTCCCACTGATTATTTTTATGCGGGTTTGAGCGTGACGCCGGCGGCTTGGCCGCCGGTTGTAGCAGTCGAATTACTGGGCGCCGAGTTTCTTGATCAAGACGTCCAGCTCTTCCATTTCGTTGGGCAGCAGGTCGGTCAGTGGTGCTCGTACAGGGCCGGCATCGTGGCCTGCCAGCCTGGCGCCGGCCTTGACGATGCTCACGCCATAGCCTTCGCAGCGGTTGCGGATATCCAGGTAAGGCAGGAAGAAATCGTCGATGAGCTTGCCGACGGTTTCATGATTTTCGGCAGCGATTGCGCGGTAGAACTCCATGGCCGTTTTCGGAATGAAGTTGAATACCGCTGAAGAGTAGACCGGTACACCCAGCGCTTTATAGGCAGCGGCATACACTTCGGCGGTTGGCAGGCCACCGAGGTAGGTCAAGCGATCGCCCACGCGGCGACGGATCGAAACCATGCTTTCAATGTCGCCCACGCCGTCCTTGAAACCGATCAGGTTAGGACAGCGATCAGCCAGTTTCTCCAGGCTGTCGGCATTCAACCGGCAGACATTGCGGTTGTAGACCACTACACCGAAGTCCACGGATTTACAGACTTGCTCGACGTGAGCGACCAGGCCTTCCTGGCTTGCTTCGGTCAGGTAGTGAGGGAGCAACAGTACGCCAGCGGCGCCCAGGCGCTCGGCCTCTTGAGCGTATGCAATGGCCTGACGTGTCGGGCCACCGGTGCCGGCGAGAATTGGCACTTCGCCACGGCAGGTATCGACAGCCACTTTGATGATTTCCGAGTATTCGCTGGCTTCGAGCGAAAAGAACTCACCTGTACCGCCGGCTGCGAACAGTGCGCTGGCGCCATAAGGCGCGAGCCACTCAAGGCGCTTGGCGTAGGTGTCCGCACGGAAGTCACCGGTTGCGTCGAAGTCGGTCAATGGAAAGGACAGGAGGCCTTCAGAGAGGATGGACTTGAGTTCTTGAGGATTCATGTGTTTCGCCTGCATCGCTGGTTTTTATGGGGATGTCTGGTGTGGCTTGTTGATAGACATCATACAAGTGGATTTTTCCGTTCGCAATGCGCATAGCTGTGGTTTGTTTTCATAATGAGAGGGCAGGACAACAGGGTTTGGTTATTTTGCCCAGTATTTAATGGTGTTTAAGCGTATTTTTAAATGAGTTTCGCGAAAGGTGTTGAGCTCGTCCAGTCGAAGTTCGTGCGATTGGCTTGGTCTGGTATATGTGTGTTGTCATACAAGTGGCGGGTGTATTATGGCTCCAGTGGAGCGCGTCGGCATTTCGCCAGAGACTCTCTGGCGGGTGTTAAGCTCTTTAAAGCGAAATTCTGTGGACTCAAACCTATGCAAATTGAAAGCGGAAATCCCATCCGTAGACGATCCAATAATCTGGCTCAAGGCGTGGTTGAAGCGCTCACCCAGCGCATTTTGCTCGGGCAATTAAAGCCAGGCGAAAAGCTGCCTTCGGAATCCACCATCGTTCTCGAGCATGGCGTGAGCCGCACCGTGGTGCGGGAGGCTATCTCCAAGCTACAGGCTTCGGGTCTGGTAGAAACACGACACGGAATCGGGACGTTTGTATTGGTGCAACAACCGCAGACGGGGCTGCGCCTTCACGTGGATACCGTCGCCAGTGTCAGAAACATGCTGGAATTGCGATTGGGTCTGGAGGTGCAGGCCGTTGCGCTGGCCGCTGTTCGCAGATCTGACGAACAGCTCGCTCGCATGCGTCAGGCCTTGAGTGATTACCAGGCTTCGCTGGCTAACAACGACAGCTGCGTTGATGAGGACAAGCGCTTTCACCAGCTAATTGCCGAGGCTACCGGCAATACGTTTTTCACAGAGATCATGCAGCACTTGGGAAATGCCATGATTCCGCGTACCCAAGTGAAGATGGACGAACGTGGAGGCGCCGATTTTTCGCAATTGGGGCATCTGGCGAATCTGGAACATGAAGCGATTTTCAACGCCATCAAGCGGCAAGATCCCGACGCGGCTCGGGCGGCGATGGTGTTGCATCTAACAAATAGTCGAGATCGGTTTTCGGGAAGCTGATCGGGTGTCACGCTAGCCTTTACAGACTTTCATCGAGCGCTTTTGGCCGAAAACCGCCTGTTGAAGATAGCCAAACTCACCTGAGTGTCGAGGTCGGATCATCGATGTCGAAGGGATAGCGTTGCGGAAATGACCGAAAAGTTGCGGAAACGATCCAGAAAGGGATGATCACGAAAATCGAATTGCAGAAACGACAAAGCCCTGAATAATCAGGGCTTTGTCGGTACCAAATATGGCGGAGGCGATGGGATTCGAACTCATGGACCTGTTACAGTCGACGGTTTTCAAGACCGTTGCCTTAAACCACTCGGCCACACCTCCGTTGCGTTGCGGGCGCCATAATACCTGAATGAAACACACTGTCA
>NZ_JBIVJB010000004.1:76514-146320 GCF_044750025.1 Pseudomonas sp. NPDC088885
GAACGTTTCAAACCAACAGGAGTGTCGCCATGCGCGAACAGGATTACGCAGTTAATAACGGCGTGCAGGCTGAGCAGCTAGAGGTTAGCCGCGTCCTGCGCAACACTTACGGCCTACTGGCTCTGACCCTCGCATTCAGCGGCGTGATGGCTTTCGTTGCGCAGCAGATGCGCGTTGGCTACCCGAACATTTTCGTGGTGCTGATCGGCTTCTACGGGCTGTTCTTCCTCACTAACAAACTCCGCGACTCCGCGTGGGGCCTGGTGTCGGCGTTTGCCTTGACCGGTTTCATGGGTTTCCTGCTCGGCCCGATCCTCAACCGTTACCTGGGCATGCAGGGCGGCGCTGAAGTGGTCAGCTCGGCATTCGCCATGACTGCACTGGTATTCGGTGGTCTGTCGGCTTACGTGTTGATCACTCGTAAGGACATGAGCTTCCTCGGTGGCTTCATCACCGCTGGTTTCTTTGTCCTGCTGGGCGCAACGCTGGCTAGCTTCTTCTTCCAGATCAGCGGCCTGCAACTGGCGATCAGCGCAGGTTTCGTGCTGTTCTCGTCGGTCTGCATTCTGTTCCAGACCAGCGCCATCATCCATGGCGGCGAGCGCAACTACATCATGGCGACCATCAGCCTGTATGTATCGATCTACAACCTGTTCATCAGCTTGTTGCAGATCTTCGGCATCATGAGCCGCGACGACTGATCGCTGTCGTTAGAAAACGAAAAACCCGCCTCGGCGGGTTTTTTGTTGTCTGCAGGAAAGCTTACGGTATCAATTGATAATGATGCTGCCGTCTGTGTGCTGTTTATAGATGGTGTAAGGCAGCAACAGCGTATCGAGGACGCCGGACGCCGCTGCATCGATCAGCACGCCGGGGTTGGCATTGTTGTAGTCGAAGGTGTCGACACCGTCCTTCACTTCCGCGTGCATCAGGCAGAAGTCGTAGGTCACGCCGCTGTAGATTCGGGGCACGGCGCCGCAGTAGGTTTTTTCGTCCTTGAGGCTCTTGGCCGCGGCTTGATCACTGCGCACGACCGTTTGCACCGTCCCGCAACCACTGAGCAGCACCGCTGCAATCAACATGACCTGAGTTTTCATGACCGCCAATCCTTCGCCGGAAAAAACTCAATCTACGCCGAACGTGCTGAAAAAGCACTCACGCCATCGGTGGCAGACGGCGCTTGACCGGGGTTTTCTTGACGATCGCGGTGTTGGTTTCTGCCAGCGTATTCAGCCGGTCGAGGAGGGTGTCCAGTTGTTCCATCGAGCGCACATGCAGGCGGGCGATAAAGCAGTCTTCGCCCGTCACCTTGTCGCATTCGGTGAATTCGGGGATCGACATGATCTGCCGCTCGACTTCCTGCAACTGCCCCGGCAAGGGGCGCACGCGGACGATGGCTTGCAGTTGATAGCCGAAACATTTCGGATCGATCTCGACGGTGTAACCCTTGAGTACGCCGCGTTCTTCCAGACGCTTCAAGCGCTCGGCCACGCTGGGTGACGACAATCCGCTGATCTGCGCCAATGCCTTGAGCGAGCGGCGCGAGTCTTCCATCAATGCGCTAATCAGAATCTGGTCGATATCGTCAGTCATGTAGCTCCTCCCGGATTAGGCGATTTCAGAAAATCACCCGCGATAAAAAAGGCAGATTCGCAGTTTAGCCTGTCTTTTGCTCTGGAGAGAGCCGCTGTCCGCTTGGCATACTTTTGTCACAAAGACAGGAGATAAACGATGGACACAACAACCCGCCGCGGCTCATTTGAAATGACCGCCGCCATGCTGATATCCGGAACCATCGGCTGGTTCGTGTTGGTCTCCGGGCAACCGGTGCTGGACGTGGTGTTCTGGCGCTGCGTGTTCGGCGCTGGCACCTTGTTGCTGATTTGCGCTGCGTTCGGCTTTCTGCGCCCGGGCATCCTCACCCGCACCACATTCTTGCTGGCGGTGCTCAGCGGTGTGGCGATTGTTGGCAACTGGCTGCTGTTGTTCGCCTCATATTCGCGAGCCTCGATTGCCATCGGCACGGCGGTGTACAACGTGCAGCCGTTCATGTTGGTGGGGTTGGCGGCGCTGTTTCTCGGCGAAAAAATCACCCTGCAGAAACTGTTCTGGCTGGCGATTTCATTTATGGGGATGCTGGCGATTGTCAGCGCCCACGGTACGCAGGGCGCGAGCGGAAACGATTATCTGATGGGCATTGCCCTGGCATTGGGCGCGGCGTTTCTCTATGCGATAGCCGCGCTGATCATCAAGCGTTTGACCGGCACACCGCCGCACTTGATCGCGCTGATCCAGGTCTGCACCGGCGTACTGTTGCTCGCACCATTCGCGCATTTCTCCGCGCTGCCGCAAGCGCCGAGTGCGTGGGCCAGTCTGATCACGCTGGGCATCGTCCACACCGGTCTGATGTACGTGCTGCTCTACGGCGCGATCCAGAAACTGCCGACCGCACTGACCGGTGCGCTGTCGTTCATCTATCCGATTGCGGCGATTTTCGTCGATTGGTTCGCCTTCGGTCATCGACTGCAACCGCTGCAATGGCTCGGCGTGGCGGCGATTCTGCTGGCGGCAGCGGGCATGCAACAGAGATGGGGCTTCAAGTCCAGAGCCGGTGTCGCTGCACGCCCTTAAATGGCTTTGATTAAATCTTTGAACGCGCCTTTCAACAGCTGATTGCCGGCATCGACCAGATGATTGTCATCAAAGTACAGCGGCTCGCCGTTTAGCGAACCCATGCAACTGCCATCGGGGCACAGCGATGGTGTTGGATCGATCACCGTCGCGTTGCACTGTTTGGCAGCGGCTTCGATGGTGAAATTGGCGATCCTGTTGCGTTTTTGATAGTCGACCAAAGGCACTGAGATATCGGCGGTCTGCTGGAAAATCCGCTGATTGAGGTTCAGGCCTTTATATACGCTGAAGGGCATTTCCGGGATCGGCCGGACGATATACACCGGATGGTTTTGCGCGATCTCACACACAGTTTTGCTGTACTCGGCCACGTATTCGTCGATGAAGGCCGATTCACCTTTGGGGCTGTCAGGGAAGTGAATGCGATAGCTGTTGCCCCGGCCGGGATCGGAGTACAGCGCGGCCCGACTGAACAGCACCACCGGAACGCCCTTGTATGAATCCTTCAAGATCTGCAGCTTTTCATGGTTGAAGGCTTGGCACTTGGCTTGAAGATCCTTGTCGTGCATTTCGAAGTTCTGCAATTGAGGACAGCCACCGCGTGACCACGATAGCGCGGCGTGCGGATTGTTCATCTGCACCGCAGCGGCGGTCGATTCGGCATGACTGTCGCCGAACAAAATCACTGAAACGTCCCCGGTGCCCAGCTTGCAGTCCGCCGCGTCGTAGGCGTTGGGATAGCACTCTTTTGGATAGAGTTTGCTGGTGTATTGCGGTTGTCCGAGGTCGACGAATGCAAACCGCGCAGCGGGATACTTCTTCACTAGCGACGAAGTCACCGACGCCACGGCAATGACCGCCACCGTCAGCGCGGCAAACTTGAACAGCGTGCGCGGCGCCGTGGTGATCTTGCGGGTTTTCGATTCCACGTATCGGAAGGACAGCGCACCGAGCACGAACGACAGAACAATGCCGCCCAGCACATGCGGCCAACTGCTGAGCAAACCGCACAGATACAGCAGCACCACCAGCGGCCAGTGCCAGAGGTAAACGGAGTAGGAAATGCTTCCGGTAAATTGCAGCGCCTTGTTGCGGCTGAACAGCGAATGCGTGTTGCCGTAAATCACCAGCATCGTCCCGAGCACCGGCAGCAGCGCCAGATAACCTGGCCATAGATCGTTTTCGGAAAAGCCCAGAACGCTGATCAAAATCGCGATCAAACCGAGGCCTTCGCTGAGCAGGCCGTTACGCTGGCTGAGCCGCAGCGGAAACAGAAAGACCAGTCCGCCGGCAATCATTTCCCACGCGCGGGTGGGCAGCATATAGAAGGCAAAGGTCGGATTTTTCTCGGTCACCACTACCGATGCGGCGAATGAAATCACCGCCAGTGCGAGCAGCGCATAGCGGGTCTTTTGCGAACCGAAGAATTTGTACAGCCCCATGACCAACACGGGGTAGAGCATGTAGAACTGCCATTCGACGGAGAGCGACCAGGTGTGCAGCAGCCAGTTCTCGTGCAGCGGTGCGTCGAAGTAATTGCCGTCTTTAGCGAACAAGAAGTTCGAGCTGAACAGCAGACTGCTTTTGATCGTGCGGATCGATTCGCGGAAATCATCCAGCGGCAGATACACGTAGCCGAAAATCAACAGCGCCACGCACAGCGTCGCCAGCGCCGGAATAATCCGCCGGGCTCTGGAGGCGTAGAAGCCGAGCAGGGAAAACTTTTGTTGTTGCAGACCGCTGAAGATGATCCCGGTCATGAGGAAACCGGAGATCACGAAAAACACGTCGACCCCGGCAAAGCCGCCATCGAAACCGAGGACGTTGAAGTGAAAGAGCACCACCGACAAAACGGCGAGTGCCCTCAAAGCATTGATGTTTTCCCTGAACTGCATGTGCGCATCCATTCACGTACTTTGCGATGGCGCATTGTAGTGATCATGTCTGCGTTGTTACATGGGAAAATTCGCCGCGCGTCAGATGTTCCAGCGCGGCGCGGTTTTCGCCAGCCGCTGACGCATGTCGCCGATGTTCGCGGCGAGCTGTCGGGTCAATAAGCGATAACCGTCCAGCGCGCTGTAAACCGGTTCGTCCAGGCCGGCGTCCGGCAACTCCACAGGTCGATCGAGACGTTGGCTTGCGCCGGTTTTCAACGCCCGCGCCATGCCGATCAATTGCACCCGAATCTGCCGGTGTTCAGCCTTCAGCGCTGATTGCAGATGCGCCATGGCCTCGGGGTCGTTAGCGTCCGGGCGGGTGTTGCCGAGGATTTCCAGGGTGCTGATGCACATGCGCAGGTTGCGCTGGATCGAATCCAGTTCGGTCATGGAAATCTTCACTTCTTTGGACACCGACGGCATCAGCGAGCGCAGTTGCACCATCACCGCGCCCAAACGGCCCATCAGTTTCAGATGTTCATCGGCGCTGACCGGTTGGCCGCTGATGATCCGTCCATACACCGTGGCGCAATCGCGCAGCGCATCGGCGAGGTTGTAGCGCCACGAGTACACGGCGTACAGCGGCAACGCGAAGGAAAAGGCCAGGGCGAGGGCAATGCCGATCAGAATATCGACGCCGCGCCACAAACCATCGGTGATCGGGTTGTCACCATGCCCGGCGACGATAAACACCGTGATCGCCGAGAGCAGGGCGGTGTAACCCCCCTTGCCGATGGCGTGATAGGAGAAGAATCCGCAGACCACCGCCATCGCAAAGTACGTCAGCCACGGCATGCCGAGCCACGCCTGTTGCGCCACGAGAACCAAGCCTACGGCGGCGCCGATCAACGTGCCGGTGGCGCGTTCGGCGGCTTTTTTGCCGATGTTGCCGTGGTGTTGCAAGCCGCCAATTACCACCAGCATGGTCACCGAAGCCCACTCGCCGTGGGGCAGATTGATGCCGGTGGTCAGCAGAATCGTCGCCAGCAACCCGAGGGCAACACGCACGGCGTGGATCAGTCGGGCGTGGCGGTAGCGCCGGTATGGATCGAGCAACGGTCGCAGGATTCGGCGCAATAGCGGTGGCAGTCGATGGGTGCTGTGAGTACTCAGTGCGAACCTCTCGTCAGTGTTTTTCAGATCAATGGAAAGGGAAAATGTAATTCATCCAGGCCGCCATGCGCAGGAGAATTTTGCGCATCGCGCCGATGTGATGAAAGTGCTGACTGTACAGCGCGGCCTGACCGTAAGCGCCGCCGGGCATCTGTTTGGCGTACTGGGCGTAGTCCGGATCGGTGATCTCAATGATCACCGGCACTCGCCCGGCCGGCGGTGAACCGGTGTAGCCGATCAACGTGCCGGACGGTTGAATCTGTCCTTCGGCAATCACGCCGATGACGCTTTTCACCCGACCTTCGAAGACCTTGCCGGGAATGCCGTCGAAGGCGACTTCTGCCTCGTCACCGACGGTCAGACGCAGCAGGCTGTTCTGACGCAACCACGCAGCAAAATACTGGCCTTCTTCGGGAATAAACACCATGGACGGGCGCAGCGGCAACTTGCTCGCCATCATCCCCGGACGCAACGAAACGTGGGTGACGAAACCTTTGCTCGGCGCGCGAACGGTGGTGTTGTCCAGCTCGAACTGGGCGTTGTCGAGTTGCGCCTGCAGGTCATCGGTGCGTGAGATGGCGGCATCCAGTTCGCGCTGAGTGCCGAAGTTACGGCGGATCAATTCGGTGATGCGATAACGATCGCCCTTGGCCGCGACCAGTTGCGCCTTCAGCGATTTCACTCGGTTTTCAAACGGCGTCGGATCAATGCGAAACAGCACATCGCCTTTTTCCAGCGGCTCGTTGCCGTGCACCGGTACTTCGATCACCTGGCCGCTGACGATGGGAATCACTGGCACAGAAACGAAGTAGGAACGCGCCACCTCGGAGTAGGGGTGGTTGTAGTTCATGGTGAAAATCAGCGCACCGATGATCAGGATTCCGCCCAGAACGGCGGTGGGCACCGTCCATTTATTCAGCGGGATGCGGAAGATCTTGAACAGCGCGACACAGAATGCGGCGTACGTGAGGATGAGCAGCAGATCCATGCTCAGTTCCCCTCTTTATCAGAGCGCGGTGACTGCGCCTCAAGTCGCTCAATGCGACCTTGCAGCTCTATGACTTGCTGTTCCAGCCGCAGCACATGGTTCTGCACCGGTTTGCCGTCGCCGAAACCCCAACCGCGATCCTCGCGATACGCCATCGCCCAGATCCACAGAAACGGCCACAACGCGTGCAGGGTGAACAGGCTGACCCAGCCGGTGGCATGGATCGCATCCTGATGCGGGTGGTTACGGTGAACGGCAATTTCGTACGGAATGTCATGCAGCACGATGATCCCGTAGAACAGCACGAGACCGACAAACACCAACAGACCCAACGCGACGTAATCAAGCATGTCCAGCTCCCGGCATCCAGTGCAGCGCTGGAATCAGTGTAGACACTGAAATGCCGGGGGCTTTGTGGATTTAGACGAGAAGCTGATGACTTCCCAATCCGCTTAGAAGATGTAGTCCGTGGTCAGGAAACTCGAATCGCGGCCACGAATGATTTCGCTGATCAGATCCTTGTTGCTGTCCTGGAACTTGGTCGCCACCAGCGTGCGGATCGAAAACACCCGCAAGGCGTCGTGCACCGACAACGTCCCTTCAGCGGAGTTTTTGCGCCCGTTGAACGGATAAGTGTCCGGGCCACGCTGACATTGCGCGTTGAGGTTGATCCGCCCGACCTGATTGGCAAAAGTGTCGACCAGTCGGCCGACCGCCACCGGGTTGGTGCCGAAGATGCTCAACTGCTGGCCGAAATCCGACTCCAGCACGTAATCGATCACCGTATCGAGGTGACGGTACGGCACGATCGGCACCACCGGGCCGAACTGCTCTTCCTGATAAACGCGCATCTGCGGGTTCACCGGGTACAGCACCGCCGGGTAGAAGAACGATTCACGGGATTCGCCGCCATTGGGGTTGACCACTTGCGCGCCTTTGCTCTGCGCGTCGGCCACCAGACCGTGCAGATAATCGACTTTGCCTGCCTCCGGCAACGGCGTCAGCGACACACCGCTGTCCCACGGCATACCCGGTTTTAGCGTGGCCAGTTTGGCGTTGAATTTTTCGATAAAGCTGTCGACCACGTCTTCATGGACGAAGAGGATTTTCAGTGCGGTGCAGCGTTGGCCGTTGAACGACAGGGAGCCGGTGACGGCTTCGCTGACGGCATTGTCCAGATCGACCTCCGGCAAGACGATGCCCGGGTTCTTCGCGTCCAGACCCAGAGCGGCGCGCAAGCGGTGTGGTTTTGGGTGCAGTTTTTTCAGGTCGCTGGCGGCTTTGTTGGTGCCGATGAAGGCGAAAATATCGATCTTGCCGCTGGCCATCAGCGCGCTGACCGTTTCGCGGCCACTGCCGTAGATCACGTTGATCACGCCGGTCGGGAAGCTGTCGCGGAAGGCTTCAAGCAGAGGGCGGATCAGCAGGACGCCGAGCTTGGCCGGTTTGAACACCACGGTGTTGCCCATGATCAGCGCCGGGATCAGTGTGGTGAAGGTCTCGTTCAGCGGATAGTTGTAAGGGCCCATGCACAGCGCGACGCCGAGTGGTACGCGGCGGATCTGGCCGAGGGTGTCCTGTTCCAGCTCGAAACGGCTGGAGCGGCGGTCGAGTTCCTTGAGCGCGTTGATGGTGTCGACGATGTAATCGCAGGTGCGGTCGAACTCTTTTTCCGAGTCCTTGAGGTTCTTGCCGATCTCCCACATCAGCAATTTCACCACGGCATCGCGCTGTTGGCGCATGCGGCCGAGGAAGGCTTCGACGTGCTGAATGCGTTCGGCCACGCGCATGGTCGGCCACAGGCCCTGGCCGCGGTCGTAGGCACGCACGGCGGCGTCGAGGGCGGTGAGGGCGGTGTCGGCATCAAGCAACGGCGTGCTGCCGAGGATGACTTGCTCGTCGCCATTGTCACCGTGCAGATACACCGGGCTGCGCACCGTGGCGAGCGGGCCGTCCCAGCGGCGCAACTGGCCGTCGACCAGATATTCACGTTGCTCGACCTGACCGTCGAGGCGATATTTTTCCGGGATGTCGCTGACAGAAGGGAACAGATTGCCAACGATGTTTGCTGTGCTCATGTCGCTACCCCGCGTGCCATTTGAAAGTCTGTAACGGTTATACGCCTGAATGCCGCGAAATTTAAACCCGCAAATGTCACCCGAATGTCACCCAAACCCCCAGAACAGAAGGGGTGACCACACAGCCCCCCCTGTAGGAGCTGCCGAAGGCTGCGATCTTTTGATCTTTCAGGCCTATGCGATCCAGTGTGGGAGCGGGCTTGCTCGCGAAGGCGTGGTGTCAGGCGACATCATTGTTGAATGATCGGCCGACTTCGGGAGCAAGCCCCCTCCCACAATGGATTTGTGGTGTTTTGAGAATTTTCTACTGGCCCCTGAAGTCCCCCTCGTTGTCCGGCAATGCCCTCAACCCGCTGGCGCGCCTGCCTTAAGGTGTGATCACAACAATAAGCGATGCCACCCTTGAGGATCGTCATGCGGGCAATTCCCATCACATTACTGCTGACTCTATCCGTGGCGCTGTTTGGCTGCGGCGAAGACCCCAAACCTCCGGCCACCACCGCCAGCAACGCCATGCCCAAAGACCCGGCACTGGCGCAGATCTACGCCAACAGTTGCCAGCTCTGCCACGCCAATCCCGCCGCCAACGCGCCACTCACCGGCGACCGCAAAGCCTGGGAGCCGCGCATCCAGCAAGGCGCCGACACGCTGCTCGACCACGCCATCAACGGCTACAACGGCATGCCGCCGATGGGGCAGTGCGTCGAGTGCAGCGAAGAACAATTTCTGCAATTGATCGGCTTCATGGCCGATCAGCCACTCCCACAATAAGGTGCCCGGCATGACGATGGATCTGACACGGCGCCAGTTATTGCAACGGGCTAGCATCATCGGCGCGTTCAGCGCGTTGGCGAGCAATCCGGCTCTGGGCCAATTGATGCGCGCGCCACGGCTGATTCCGTGGCGCAACTGGTCGGGCGGGCAGAGTTGCCTGCCGGCGGCGCGCCTTGCGCCGAAGAATCTCGACGAACTGACAAGTGTGATCAAACAGGCCCAAGGCAAGATCCGCCCGGTCGGTTCGGCACATTCCTTCAGCGCTCTGGTGCCCACCGACGGTACGCTGCTGTCGCTGAGCTACTTCAACGGCCTGCTCGATCACGATGCAAAAACCTTGCAGGCGGAATTCGCCGCCGGCACACCAATGTCGCGCATGGGCGTACCGTTGAAAGACATCGGCCAGGCCCTGCAAAACATGGCCGACATCGACTACCAGACCCTCGCCGGCGCGATCTCCACCTCGACCCACGGCACCGGCAAAAACTTCCAGTCCTACTCAGCCCACGTTTGCGGCATGCAACTGGTGACCGCCAATGGCGAGGTGCTCGACTGCGACAGTCAGCACGATTCTGAGGTATTCAATGCTGCGCGGGTCTCCCTCGGCGCCCTCGGCGTGGCGACCAAAATTCGTCTGCAAAACCGCCCGGCTTATCGCCTGCGCGAGCGTCAATGGATCGCTAAAACCGAAGAGCTGCTGGAGGACATCGACAAGAACACCAGCGAAAACCAGCACTGGGAAATGCTCGTCGTCACCCACTCCGACTACGCCTTGTCCATCGCCCTCAACGAAACCGATGAGCCGGCCACGCCGCCCATCCCGCCGGAAGAAGAGGGCGGCAACGAGTTCGTCACCCTGATCGAGAAGATCGACAAATATGGCAGCGACTTCCCCGACCTGCGCCGCACCATGCTCAACAGCCTGCGCCATTTGGCGAGTTTCGATGATCGCATCGGCGACTCGTTTGACATCTACGCCAACGTGCGCACCGTGCGCTTCAACGAGATGGAATACTCGGTGCCCGCCGAACACGGCCCGGCCTGTCTACGCGAGATTCTCAAGCTGATTCAGGACAAGGATCTGCGCACCTGGTTTCCCATCGAGTACCGTTACGTCAAAGCCGACGACATTCCGCTGAGCATGTTCGAGGGCCGCGACAGCTGTTCGATCTCGGTGCACCAGCATTACCAGATGGATCATCACAACTTTTTTGCGGCGGTCGAGCCGATTTTCTGGAAGTACAACGGCCGCCCGCACTGGGGCAAATTGCACACGCTCAACGCGAAGAACCTGCAACCGCTGTACCCGCGCTGGCGCGAATTTGTCGACGTGCGCCAGGCGCTGGATCCGAGTGGACGATTCTTGAACGCGCATTTGTCATCGATTCTGGGGGTGAGCTGATGGCGGTTAATCGACGTAACTTCCTGCTCGGTACATTGGGCGTCGGCGCCTTGTTGGTCGGGGTTGGCGCGTGGTTGCGGCCGGGCGATCGCGGCGGGCCGTACAGCGATTATTTTCGTGCGCTCAATCGCGAGTTGAAAGATAAAGGCCCGATGCGGCCGGTGCTGCTGATCGATCTGGATCGACTCGATCACAACATCGACGTGGTCATGCAGTCGGTGAAGCGCGGCGGCAAACATTTGCGGCTGGTCGAGAAATCACTGCCGTCGCCGGGGTTGCTGAGCTACATCGCGCAACGCGCAGGGACACAGCGTTTGATGTCGTTTCATCAGCCGTTTTTAAATCACGATGCGGTGACGTTTCCGCAGTCGGATATTTTGCTCGGCAAGCCGTTGCCGGTACGTTCAGCCGAGTTGTTTTACCAAACCCACAAAGGCCCATTTGATCCGTCGAAACAGTTGCAATGGTTGCTCGACGGCCCCGAACGATTGCAGCAATACCTGCAACTCGCGCAGGGCTTGGGCACGCGGATGCGCATCAACATCGAGCTGGATGTCGGCCTGCATCGTGGCGGGGTCAGTGATGTGAATGTGCTGGGGCAAATGCTCACCCTGATCAGGGCCAACCCGCAGCATCTGCAGTTTGCCGGGTTTATGGGCTACGACCCGTTCGTGGGCATGGGCGTGCCGGGGATACTCGGTTCGCCCGAGGAATTGTTCGCCAAGGTCATGGTGATTTATCAGCGCTGCGTTGATTTCACTCGACAGCAGTTTCCCGGTTTGTGGCACGACGGACTGTGCCTGAACACCGCCGGCAGCCCGAGCTATCGCATGCATGAAAACGAGAAGCTGAGCACGGAAGTGTCGGTGGGCACGGCGATGCTCAAGCCGACGCATTACGATTTGCCGTCGCTGACCGAGCATGTACCTGCGACCTATATCGCCACGCCGGTGTTGAAAAGCACCGGCGCGGTGAACATCCCGGCGCTGGACGACAAGTCGCGGCTGTTTTCTTGGTGGGATGCCAACCAGCGCGAGACCTTTTTCATCTACGGCGGCAACTGGATGGCCGAATTCGAATCGCCGCAGGGTTTGCAGAGCAACACGGTATACGGGCGCAGCTCGAATCAGGAAATGGTCAACGGCTCCATCGCTGTCGGCCTGAATATCGAAGATCAAGTCTTCCTGCGCCCGACCCAGACTGAAGCCGTGCTGCTGCAATTTGGCGACCTGCTGGCGGTGCGCGGCGGCAAAATCGTCGACACCTGGCCGGTCTACATCTGATCCAAAATCACCCAAACCCCTTGTAGGAGCAGAGCTTGCTCGCGAAGGCGTCCTTTCAGCCAAGTAAATCCACGCTCATGTACCGCTTTCGCGAGCAAGCTCTGCTCCTACAGTTTTTGTGTTTGTTTGACATTGCGTGCCGAAACCGCAGAACGGTCTACGCTTGAAAACGCCATGACCGAATCAGCACAAGCATGGCGTCTCAATCTGAAGAACAAGGAAGATCCAATGACTCAATTGATCACCCAGGTGTCCCCGCAATCCTTGACCGACGTGCTGCAAGCCGCCGGTTATCGCGTCAACCAGACCGAACAGAACGGCATCGTCCAGCTACTCAGCGCCAGCCAAGGCATCGGCTACGCTGTGCGTTTCGGCAATCCGGCGGCGGAGCAGGGCAGTTACGTTGACTTCACGTTCAGTTGCGCATTGCGCGTGCAAGGTGAGCTGCCGGCCGGCGTCGCGGAACGCTGGAACGCGACTCGGCGTTTTGCGCGGTTGTCGTTGCAGGGCGAATTTCTGGTGATGGAAATGGACGTGGTGGTCGGCGCCGGGGTCAGCAACGATCACCTGCGCGGCAACCTCGAATTGTGGGATCGCCTGTTGCAGGAATTCATCGTCTATCTGCGCGATTTCAGCCAGACCGCGCAAGCCTCGACCACAACCGCAACAGCGGCCGTCGCCGAAGAAGAAGTCGCCCTGACCTGACACACATCCCCTGTGGGAGCGGGCTTGCTCGCGAAAGCGGTGGATCAGGCGCTACAGGTTTTGAATGTGCCGACGCCTTCGCGAGCAAGCCCGCTCCCACATTTTGAATCTCGCTAAACAGACAGATGCTGGTTTAGAGTGGACGGCCACATAGAGATCACGGACGGATCTGCCATGCCCGACGACATCCATATCGTACGCTCCAGCGAAGCCCACATCGAGGGCGTCACTGCGCTCTACAACGACCCGGCCGTGGCGCGGCAGGTGTTGCAGATGCCGTTTCAATCCACCGAAGTCTGGCGGCAGCGGTTGCAGGCGGAAAACGATCGGGCGGTGAAGCTGGTGGCGCTGCATGAAGGTGTGGTGATCGGCAATCTCGGGCTGGAAGCGTTTTCACGGATTCGCCGGGCGCATGCCGGCAGTTTCGGCATGGCCGTTGCGGTGGCGTGGCAGGGCAAGGGTGTCGGGTCGAAATTGTTGACGGCGGCATTGGACGTCGCCGACAACTGGATGAACCTGCACCGCGTCGAGCTTTCGGTATATGCCGACAACGAAGCGGCGATCAGCCTCTACCGCAAGTTCGGGTTCGAGGATGAAGGGCTGTTCCGCGATTACGCGGTGCGTGACGGGCAATGGGTCGACACCCTGAGCATGGCCCGTCTGCGACGCAGCACTAAAACCTGACTCAATCGCCCAACGCGAACGCCACCGCCGACTGTGCATGCAGTTCGGTGGTGTCGAGCAGGGGCAGGGCGCTGTGTTCGGGTTTGATCAACATGCCGATTTCGGTGCAGCCGAGGATGATTGCCTGAGCGCCGCGTGCGGTCAGGGATTCAATGACTTTTTGGTAGGTCTGCCGCGAGGCTTCGCTGATCACGCCGACACACAGTTCGTCGTAGATGATCCGGTGCACGTCCTTGCGTTCGGCTTCGTCCGGCACCAGAACCTTCAAGCCCTGAGCGATCAGGCGCTGCTTGAGGAAATCCTGTTCCATGGTGAACGCCGTGCCGAGCAGGCCCACGGTGCGTGCGTCGATTGCGATCGCAGCCTGCGCGGCGGGCTCGGCAATGTGCAGAAATGGAATGCTGATCGCTGCCTGAATCTGCTCGGCGACCTTGTGCATGGTGTTGGTACACAGCACCACGCAATCAGCGCCGCCGGCTTCGAGCCTGCGCGCTGCGTCCACCAGAATCGCCGCCGCATCGTCCCAGCGCCCGGCGTGCTGGGCTTGTTCGACCGGGCCAAAGTCGACGCTGTACATCAATATTTGCGCCGAACGCAGTGGCCCGAGCCGGTCGCGAACCTGTTGGTTGATGAGTCGATAATATTCGGCGCTGGACTCCCAGCTCATACCGCCGATCAGGCCGATGGTGCGCATTGAAATTCCTCGATCAATGATTTGTGTTTTCCCCGAGTGTCCTTTTCTTCAAGGCCTGATGCCAGCAGCAATTGACTGTACCGCTGATCTTTCACGCAAGTGTCACGGTGTGTTGCAAAACCGCAGGCGATTTACCGTACACCGGGGCTTCGATCTGCCACTATCGAACATCGCAGGATCCTTTCCGAGGCACACAGCAATGAGCGACGTACAGCAACTGGGCGAGATGCTTCGTCATTACGCCGAAAGCGAAGCGCACAAAAAGCAACTGTTCGAAACGCAGTCGCAGGTCTGGGCGAGCCGCATCGAAGGGCTGTTCGGCGATATTCAGCGATGGCTGGAGCCGGTGCAGGCGCCGAATCTGCTGGAAGTGAGCCGTGAGGCGTACGTTGCGTTCGGCCCGAGTACGCCGGTCGAGACCTCGACGTTCAAGACCGAGAAGCTGAGCATCGTGATTGCCGGCAAACCGGTGGAGTTTGTGCCCGATGTGATGGGCAGCGCCGGGCAGATTTCGCTGGCGGTGATGGGGCTGACGGCGGCGCGTTACGGCAGTATTTCGTTGGTGGGGCTGCCGGGCGGCGAGTGGCAGTGGCGCAAGACCAATGGTTTGAAAGATCCGGACACGTTTGTGTTCGATGCGAATTTTTTGGCGTTGCAATTGCAGAGCCTTATCCCCCGCGAACGCGGCTAAGATCAAGGGCATACCCCCTCACCCCAGCCCTCTCCCCCAAGGGGGCGAGGGGGAAAGGGAGCCGATCTTTGTTGTGTTCAATTGCAAGTTCGACTCAGGACTTTCAGGTCGATGTATCTCGAATATCCAACCCGGTCAGTTCCCTCTCCCTCCGGGAGAGGGCTAGGGTGAGGGCAACCCCAGACCCACCTCAAATCTCCAGATTACCCCAGCCCGATTTCACCACCTCCGGCGCCACCGCTTTCACGCTTTTCCCGGTAGCCAGCTCAACCCGCCGCGCCACCTCGGGATCATCAGCAAACGGCACCATACTCGCCTCATCCAGACTCTCCGCCGTCTCCCGTCGCAAGCAGTACTCCACCGCCAGCCACAAAAACACCACGGCCAGCCCATCAAAAAACACCTCGATCATGACGGCCTCCCAGGCTCAGGCAATCTGCGCTTCACGCTGAGCCAATGCCACATCAGCCACGCGCACCGTGCGCCAGACGTTGTAAGCCATCAGCAACATCCCGCTAAGAAAGAACACCCCGCCGGCAAAACGCACGATGAACCCCGGGTGACTGGCCTGCAGTGCTTCGACAAACGAGTACGTCAGCGTGCCGTCCTCGTTGATCGCCCGCCACATCAAACCCTGAGTGATGCCGTTGACCCACATCGAGGCGATGTACAACACCGTGCCAATCGTCGCCAGCCAGAAGTGCAGGTTGATCAGCGGCGTGCTGTACATCTGCTCGCGGCCGAAGACTTTCGGCACCATGTGGTAGGTCGCGCCGAAAGTGATCATCGCCACCCAACCCAAAGCCCCGGCGTGAACGTGGCCGATGGTCCAGTCGGTGTAGTGGGAGAGGGCGTTGACGGTTTTGATCGCCATCATCGGCCCTTCGAACGTCGACATGCCGTAGAACGCTAGCGACAGCACGAGAAAGCGCAGAATCGGGTCGGTGCGCAATTTATGCCAGGCGCCGGAGAGCGTCATCATGCCGTTGATCATCCCGCCCCAGCTCGGCGCGAGCAGGATCAGCGACATGGCCATGCCCAATGACTGCGCCCAGTCCGGCAGCGCGGTGTAGTGCAAGTGGTGCGGGCCGGCCCAGATGTACAAGGTGATCAACGCCCAGAAGTGCACGATCGACAACCGATACGAATACACCGGCCGATTGACCTGTTTCGGCACGAAGTAATACATCATCCCGAGGAAACCGGTGGTGAGGAAAAAACCCACCGCGTTGTGCCCGTACCACCACTGCACCATCGCGTCGGTGGCCCCGGAATACACCGGATACGACTTGAACCAGTCGACCGGAATCGACAGGTGATTGACAACGTGCAGCATCGCAATCACCAGAATGAACGCGCCGAAGAACCAGTTGCCGACGTAGATGTGCTTGGTTTTGCGCTGCACCACGGTGGTGAAGAACACCACGGCGTAGGCAATCCAGACCACGGCCATCCACACCGCGCCGGAAAATTCTATTTCGGCGTATTCCTTGGTGGTGGTGTAGCCCAGCGGCAGGGTGATCAGCATGATCACGATCACCGATTGCCAGCCCCAGAAAGTGAAGGCGGCGAGGGTGTCCGAGTACAGCCGCACCTGACAGGTGCGCTGTACTGCGTAGTAACTGGCGGCGAATTGCGCGCTGCCGGCGAAGCCGAAAATCACCAGGCTGGTGTGCAACGGTCGCAAGCGGCCGAAGGTGGTCCACGGCAAGTCCAGATTCATGTCCGGCCATACCAATTGAGAGGCGATCCATACCCCCATCGCCATCCCCACGACACCCCAGAAAATGGTCGCAATGACGAATTGGCGGACGACCTTGTAGTTATAAGCCTGTCCGATTGTTGCTGTGCTCATGGTCAGTTCATCCACGGTTGCAAAGTCTTGCCAGGCCAACCGGTCTGGCATGGGCTGCACTGTAGGAACACCGTGGAAAACAAAACAGGCTCAGGAATTGTTGATTTGTGCGGATCAGATTTTGGCTTTGCCTGCGGCTATCTGACGCGGTCTGATATGGTTTTTCGTACCTTCGACGGGTCTGTTTCCCGCTGCACCGACACTGTCAGGAGAACTCCGTTGTGGCGAGGGGATTTATCCCCGCTCGGCTGCGCAGCAGTCGCAAGCCCGTTGCATGCGGTGTGTCTGATGTACCGGGTCGGCAGGTTTTGGGGCTGCTTCGCAACCCATCGGGGATAAATCCCCTCGCCACAATGGGCCAGTGTGGCAGCAGAAGTATTGCGGCCATTGGATGTGGGGGAAACCCTTACGGGCCTCTGCCATCGGGGATATTTCCTTGGGTCGATGATGGCATTTTGTTAAAGTCCCGCCCGCCAGCGGGATTCGGCTGGGCGATGGAATCGATGAAGGGAGTCGGGTTTGTGAGTGTGGGCAAAAATATTTTGGGTCTCACAGCGGTGCTGTTGATGCTGACGCTGTGGGCCAGTTACTTCTATGTGTTCAAGGAAAACCGCAACGGCCAGCTCGGCGGTGTTGGCGAAAGTACCGCGTGGTGCGGCACGCCACCGTCTACGCAAGCAGCGTTGCTGGGCAAGGATCAACTGACCTTGCGCGTCACCAATAACCTGCGCGGCGAGTTCATGGTCGGCGGCTCATTGGTGGTGTCCGAGCGCACGTTCAATCGCTACGATCTCGGTCGCAATGAACTGCGCCTGCGCCTGGAACCGCTGCAGTGGACCTTCGGCGCGACGCCGATCTTCCTTGAACAAGTCAAGGTTCAGCCGCTCAGTCGCAACCTGGCATCCTCCAACAAAAGCGCTTACGCCGAACTGGAACCACGGCCGATCGGCGTTCAGGGCCAGGTCGCCGCGTTCCCGTTCGACACCTATCGCTACGGCTACAAACCGGTGCTCTATTACCTCAAGGGCAGCGAGCGCATCGACCTGCGTTTCAGGAACGTCACCACGCTGATGGAAATGTCCAACACCTTCACGCCAATCCAGAAGTACAACCGCGTCGACTACATCAACGAGAAAAACTCGCTGATCCGCGACGAGGATTACAAAGCTTACGGGGCGCACGAATGTGCCTTTAGCGTTGAGCGTAAAGACTCGTTCAAAGTCGTGGGGTTGTTGATGTTGCTGGTGCTGTGCCTGCCGCTGATGCTGGTGTTCTATCGCGACGAACCGGGGATCGATTTTCTGGCCACGCTGGTGGGGATTGCTGTGGTGCGGGTGATGCTGCTCGGACCGGTGCAGGACTTTCAGTTGTACAACATCGACTTTGTGTTTGGCGCGGCGATTTTGTTAGTGGGCACGGTATCGCTGATCAAGGCGATGCGGGCGAATAGTCGGCGGGAGATGGCGTTGAGGAGCGGGGAGACGTCTTCCTGGTGAATTGTTCCTGACTTTTGTTGGCTGTGATGCCGTCTTCGCGAGCAAGCCCGCTCCCACAGTTTGAATGCATTTCAAGTGTGGGAGCGGGCTTGCTCGCGAAGGGTCTCAGGGTCAGTCCCGGATTATTTCAACGCCGGATCCCCCATATTCATCTTCTTCCACCCCTGCAACAACACCTGCGCCTTGGGCTCCTGGCCACTGTCGAGGTAGTACTGGATCAGCGACAGCCGCGCATTACGATTCGCCGGTTGTACCTTCAGCAAGCCTTCAAGAATCGCGCAAGCCTCATCAACCTTGCCGCCCTCGTGCAACGCCACCGCCAGTACATAACCGTACTGGGCGTTCTGCGGTTCCAGTTGCGCAGCTTTGTGCAGCGCAACCATCGCTTCAGTCGTCTTGCCGGCGCGGATCAATGACAAGCCCCGAGTGTGCTGTAACAGCGCCGCGTCCGGGTGTTCCTTGATGCTGTCGTCGAGCAGCGTCTGCGCTTCCTGACTGCGGCCGCTGGCCTCCAGCCATTGCACCAGTGTCACGAGCGCCGGGTAGAAGTCCGGATCACGTTTGAGCGCATCTCGCAGCAACGCTTCAACTTCCGAACTGCGCCCACTGGCCTGATAGAGCATGGCCAGATTGAGGTTCGCTTCGGCGCGTTCCAGCAGACTCTTCTGCACCGCCTCGTACTCGCCAATCGCGGCTTCCCAGTTGGCTTGCGCCGAACCGAGACCGCTGCTGCGAGCGACGCTGAGCAAATCGCGCGCGACCACAATGCGTACCGCTTTCACCGGATCGCCCAACAGTGGCGACAACAATGGCGCACGTTCAGGCGGAGGCAGAAACGCACTGATTGCCCGCGCTGCGCTTTCACGCACTTGCGACTCAGGATTTTTCAGATCCTGCGTGGCCAGTTTCAAAGCCTGTTCGCTTGGATACAGCGGCAATTCCGCCAGCAGGGTGGCGCGCTGGATTGCCGGCAGGTTGCTGCGTTGCAGTTGCGTAAACAGCGCGTCGGCGGCGCCGGGCTGGCCATTGCGGATCAGCCACAGGCTTTCGTCATAACGCGGTGCTTGCGGCGCGGTGGAAGCGCTCCACAGCTTGAACTGCGCGGTGACTTTGTCGCCAGCCTTACCTTGATGGCAGGTCAGACACGCGTCCGGCGTGCCGAGCTTCTGCGCGCGTTCCGGGTTGGGAATGCTGAAGCTGTGGTCATGACGGAAGTCGTTGCCCATGTAGAACTTGCCGGGCATGTGGCAATCCACGCACTGCGAACCCGGCTGGCCCATGGTGTGGCGCGTGTGTTCGATGGAGTCGTAATTCTTCGCTTGCAGGCCTTTGCCGTCGACCCCTTCAACCGAGGTTTTGCCGGCAGTGTTGTGGCATTGCAGGCACACCGCGTTGCCCGGCGCTTTCAGTTCGTTGCTGTGCGGGTTGTGGCAATTGCTGCAACGCACACCTTTGTCGAACATTTTGCTTTGCAGGAATGAGCCGTGTTCGAACACCTCGTCCTTGATCTTGCCGTCCAGCGCATACAGCTCGCGGGTGAGGGTGCTCGGCAGGTAATCGTCCATCAGGCGTTTGCCGACGGTGTAGCCATCGCCCAGCGGCGCACGACGCGCATGGCAACGGGCGCAGGTTTCGATCTCGACCGTGGCGTTCTTGTCCTTGAGGTCGACGTCGAAACCTTGATGGATCAGGTCGCCCTTTTTCTGCGTCCATTCCAGGTGATTGGAGGCCGGGCCATGGCAGGCCTGACAACCGACGCCAAGGCTGTTCCACTGACTGTCAAAGGTATTGCTGGCCGCATCGAAGTTGCGCTTAAAACCGGTGGTGTGGCACTCGACGCACATGAAGTTGGCGTTCTGGCTCGGCTTGCTCCAATGCAGCGGATTCTTGAAGTTCACGCCTTGGCCGGGATAGAGATGAAACCAGCGGTTTTTCTGGGTATCCCAGGCCACGCCAAGCGCCTGCAAACGGCCTTCGCCAACCTCGATCAGGTACTGCTGCAGCGGCGCGATGCCGAAGGTGTAGGCCACTTTGAAATCGGCGTTCTTGCCGTCGATGCCCGGCGTATTGACCCAGAACTCGTCGCCCTTGCGTGTGAACTTCGTGGTCTCTTTTTCAGCCTTGACGGTGACGTTATTGAAGTCACCGAGCATGGTCTCGGCGTTCGCCGGTTGCATCGCCAACTGGTGGTGCGAGCCTTGCCAGTCTTTGACTTGCTCGGTGTGGCAGCCTTGGCATTGTTGCTCGTCGACCATGCTCGCCGGTTTCAGTGCGACCGCTTGCGGCTTGGGCGCGGCAGGCGCGGGCGCCGGCGCACTGATCGGGGGCACCGTGAGCGGCGCGGTAACGGGCGCAGGGCTGAACAGAAACCAGCCGATCCCCGCCACGGCAGCCAGCAGCACGCCAATGGAAATCGGAAACAGGTAACGAGAAAGTGAAGATTGAGACGAATCAGGGTCAGGTTGTAGCGCTTTATTTTTATGCTTGGGCATTACGACTTCCGTGGTCCAGGTGCATTTACCGTCAGGTCTACGTTCAAGCTCGGTGCAGCTTTGCCGGATGGCCGGCGTCTGTCAAATGACCGTTGTGATCGGGCGCGCAGCCTCGTGTGAATTTTGTAATTTTGCATCGCAAAAGCTGAGGTTTTAGCTATACCTGTAACTCCCCTTATGCAAATCTTTCGGCTTTCTGACAGGAGTTACAGCATGAAGCTAGCAGTAATGATGGGCACGCTGTGCATCGCCACCCTTGGCGTGGTGGGTTGCTCGAGCAAAACCGTCGCTCCAGATGAGTATTCCGGGTTTCTCAAGGATTACAGTCAGCTCAAGGAAGCCAAGTCACCGTCGGGTGCCGAGGTGATGCGCTGGATGGATCCGAAACTCGACATCAATAAATTCACCAGCGTTTACGTCGAACCAAGCCAGCTCTATCCGAAGCCGCAACCGACCGCAAAAATCTCTCAGCAAACCCTCAATGGCATCACCAGCTATTACGATCAGGCGCTCAAGCGTGAGCTGGGCAAATCGCTGCCACTGGCCACCGGGCCTGGGCCGGGTGTGATCGTACTGCGTCCGGCGATCACCGCCGTCAGCAGCAAAACCGAAGGGCTGCACGCGTATGAAGTGATCCCGATTGCTTTGGTAGCCGCGGCGGTCAGCACGGCCACCGGCATCCGTGATCAGGAAACCACCCTGGCCACTGAAGCGGTGTTCATGGACGGCGCCAGCAATAAGGTCGTGGCGCAAGTTGTGCGCAAAGGCACCGGCAAACCGCTGGAAAATGATTCCCAGGCGCTGAAGGCCGAAGACGTTAAAGCCGTGATCGATGGCTGGGCGTCTGATATGCACCAGACCTATCTGAAACTGAAATCCGAATCCAAGTAATGCATCGGGGCTGATGGCCCCTTCGCGAGCAAGCCCGCTCCCACACTGGATCTGTTTCGATCACACATTTGTGATCACCACAGACCCCTTGTGGGAGCGGGCTTGCTCGCGAAAGCGGTGTCACAAACGCTGAATTATTGCCCGGTAAACCAGCGGAAATACGGATTCGCGCCATCCCACTGCATCACCTCGCGCATGTCCCGCCCCCACGCATCCCGATCGCCGTCATACGCATGCAGGCTGGCACGATAGAACTGCATCAGCCGTTGACGATGGGTTTCCATGCGCTCAGTGAAAGCGGCATCGGCATTCACCAGCGTCGGCGCCTGATACAGATCCAGCAGCGCCGGCAACACGCGAGTGATTTCCTTGCTGCGCACCCATGGCGCGTATTCAATGCGCGGCTGATCATCGGTCACCGCCGGTGCATCGGCGGCAAAGCGCTCAAGGCCGGCGCGATCGGTCACCCACGTCGCAAGCAACGCCGCCGCTGAACCAATGCCGACATCCTGCAAGGTGCTGCGCACATTGTCCTGCTGGAAACGTTCGGTGATTTTCGCGGCGTCCAGTTCCATCGGCTCCATCGAGCCCACTAGCAACATCTCGTGGAATTCGCTGGTCCATAGCGAGGCATACGGAAATACATCAAGGAAGCTGCGCACCAGCGAGCGCGAGTCGTCGATGTTTTGCGTCGGCAGCGGCAGCCATTGCGCGACGATGCCGTTTTTCTGCAGACGACTCGCGGCCAATTGGTAGAAGTCGCGCGAGTACAGATTGACCACGCCGGCCGCGGAGGGCGGTGGCGGCTCCAGTGTGACCAGGTCGTAAGTCTGCGCACTGCGCAGCAATTCCTGACGACCATCACGCAGACGCACTTCCACACCCGGATCACTGGCAGCATTGAAGTTGCCCTTGAACAACGGCGCCGCTTTCACCACCGACGGCAGCAACTCGGCGACCACGCGGTGCTCCAGCCCCGGATAGCGCAGCATGGCGCCCGCAGTAATGCCGGTGCCGAAACCGATCACCAGGGTCGAGCGCGGTTCGCCGTTGTGGATCAACAGCGGTAGCAGCGCCTGAATGCGCATGTAGCGCAGCGACGGCATGGCATCGCCGGTGTTCGAGACGCCCTGAATGTACAGACGATGGAAATTGTTCTCGCCGCGACCTTGGGCGACCACCGCGACCGTGCCGCCACGACCTTCTTCGTAAAACGCCAACGTACCGTTGCGTGCGCCGGGCAGCAGGCCGGCGATTTTGTCGACCGGCGTCAGCACCGCCAATGCGACCGAGACCAGGCTCAGTGCGACCACTGCCTGACGCCGGCCTTTCTTCACACCATGGCCCTTGCGCACGGCGAAGTAGCCGATGCCCGCCGCGATGATCGCCAGCAGACCCAGCGTGCGCACCAGACCCAGCAGCGGGATCAGCAGGAAGCCGCAGAGCATCACCCCGACAATCCCGCCCAAGGTATTGAACGCCACCACCGCGCCGACATCGCGACCCACGCGCTCATGGCCGACACTCAAACGCAGCGCCAAGGGAAACGCCGCCCCCAGCAGCAATGTCGGCACAAACACAATGCTCAGCGCCGCGACGGCAAAGCGAGCACTCATGCCGACCAGCTCACTGGCGCCCAGGCTCAGCAACCACATCTCGGTCTGGGTCTGGGCGTAAATCAGCCAACGACCGAGCACGGCGATTTCCAGCAGCGCGATCAGGCCGGCGCCGGCAATCAACAAACCGAACACGCCCCACGGATCACGAATGCGATCAACGCGACGCGCGAGCAGGGCACTGCCGATAAACAGGCCGGTCAGGTACGTCGCCAATACCACGGCAAACGCGTAAGTGCGGGTGCTCATGAACTGCACGATCGATTGCGACCAGACCACTTCATAACCCAGCGCCACACCGCCGGCGATGGAATACAGCCACAGCGCCGTGCGATCCGCAGCTTTTTCCGGGTGGTGATGGATCGGGGTAACAACAGGGGCCGGATGCTGACGGGCGAACCACAAGGCGCCAGCCGCCGCCAACAGATTGAGCATCGCTGCGGCCAGCGAGCTGCCTCGCACACCGAGGGTGGCGATCAAAAAGAATGCGGCGAGCAGGGTGCCGACAATCGCGCCCAAGGTGTTCGCGGCGTACAACTGGCCGCCAGCCTTGCCCGGATCAGCCGCGAGCGAACGCACCAGCACCGGCAGCGTGCCGCCCATCAACACCGCCGGAATGCCCACGAGGGCGAACGGCAGCAACCATGCGAACACACCGACGTGATCCTGCAGCCAGGCGAACGGACTGGCCGCCATGCTCATGGCCACGGTCGCGCCAACGCCCAATATCGCCACCAATACTTCCAGCCCGGCATACAGCAGCACCGGTTGCTGCAAGCGATCCGCCCAGCGCCCGAACAGCCAGCCACCGATGGCCAGACCGGCGAAGAATGCGCTGATGCCCGTGGTGATCGCGTACACCTCAACGCCGACCACCAGCGACAGTTGCTTGATCCACAGCACCTGATAGACCAGTGCTGCGGCACCGGAGATGCACAGCAGCAGGGCGGGGATCAGCAGTGAAGGGGAGGCGGTGTGCGAGGCGGGTATGGCCGACGGCTTGCTGGCGATACGTGAGGACATGCGGATTGCCTTTTTTCAATTCGATAAAAACGGCGACTGTGCTGATCGTTCCGACGCTCTGCGTGGGAATGCCTCACTGGACGCTCCGCGTCCGCTTTGGCATGGGACGCAGAGCATCGCGGGATGCGTTACCACGCAGAGCGTGGGAACGATCAATACAAATGATCGGGCCTGCTCCCTGTTGGAGCTGCCGAAGGCTGCGATCTTTTGATCTTTATATTTATCAACGGAGATCAAAAGATCGCAGCCTTCGGCAGCTCCTACAAGGGGGATATCCGACTAAAAATAAGTCCGCCCGCCGGTAAGGGCGGGCGGCAGTCTTGCGGTCTTACTGTGCAGCTTTCATTTTTTCAGCGATTTTCGCATCTACCGCTGCGCGGATCTGGTCAATACTGAAGCTGGCCGGTTTCTGGCTTGGCGGATAATCGACGAAGGTCTGCAGGAACGCTGCGGACTTCATCACGGCCATTTCGGTCAGATAAACGTTCTTGCTCGTCCAGTCGTAGTACTGATCGGAAACAATGTCGGCACGTTCATACGGGTCCATGCGCAGGTTGAAGATTTTCGGTACGCGCAGGCACACGAAAGGCTCGCTCCAGACCTTGAAACCACCCGGCTCACGTTGTTCGCAGAACACCGCTTTCCAGTTGCCGAAACGCATCGAAACCAGTACGCCATCGTCGTTGAAGTAGTAGAACTCCTTACGCTCACTCTTCGGGCTTTGGCCGGTCAGGTAAGGCAGTTGGTTGTAACCGTCCAGGTGCACCTTGAAGTTGGTGCCACCGGAAGTCGGCGCCCAGCCTTTCAGTAGCTTGTTGGTCACATCGGTATCACCGGCAGCGGCGAGCAAGGTCGGGAACCAATCCAGACCCGAGAACAGCTCGTTGGACACTTCACCCGGTTTGATCTTGCCCGGCCAGCGAACCATTGCCGGCACCCGGTATGCGCCCTCCCAGTTGGAGTTCTTCTCGTTGCGGAACGGCGTGGTTGCCGCGTCCGGCCACGACCATTGGTTCGGGCCATTGTCGGTGGTGTAAACCACGATGGTGTTGTCGGTGATTTTCAGGTCATCGAGGGTTTTCAGCAGTTTACCGACGTCACCGTCGTGCTCGATCATGCCGTCCGCGTAATCGTTGCCGGGCATGCCGCTTTGACCCTGCATGGATTCACGAATGTGTGTAAAGGCGTGCATGCGGGTGGTGTTCATCCAGACAAAGAACGGTTTGTCCGCCTTGGCCTGTTTCTCGATGAACGCTTGCGCCGCCGCCGTGGTTTCGTCGTCGATGGTTTCCATGCGCTTGGTGGTGAGCGCGCCAGTGTCTTCGATCTTGCCGTCGGCGAAGCTGTGGATCACACCACGAGGGGAAACAGCTTTGACGAATTCGGCATCATCTTTTGGCCAATACGGACGCTCAGGTTCTTCCTCGGCATTCAGGTGGTACAGGTTGCCAAAGAACTCGTCGAAACCGTGGTTGGTCGGCAGGTATTCATCCTTGTCGCCCAAGTGGTTCTTGCCGAATTGACCGGTCGCATAACCCTGAGACTTGAGTGCCTGAGCAATGGTGATATCACGCTTTTGCAGGCCTACCGGAGCGCCGGGGATGCCGACTTTCGACAGACCGGTACGCAGTGGCGTCTGACCGGTGATGAACGAGGATCGACCCGCGGTGCAGCTGTTCTCCGCGTAGTAATCGGTGAACATCATGCCTTCTTTGGCAATCCGGTCGATGTTCGGCGTTTTGTAACCGACAACACCCATCGAGTAGGCACTGATGTTGGTCTGGCCGATGTCGTCGCCGAAGATCACCAGGATGTTGGGTTTTTCAGCCGCTGTGGCGGTTGCCGACAGCGCCATCACCGAGGTCGCAACCAAGGCGAATTTCGGTAGCCACTTGCGTATGCGAGTCATCTGACTTGCTCCTTTTCGCGGGGGGTCATTTATTGCTGATAACGTTTATTGCAGTCCTGCAGCACGCTTTTTTTATTGCACCTGCTCGTTTACCGGCGGATCGAACGGGTAGATCCGGCGCCATTCGGTCGCCATGTCCACCACGGTCCAGCCGCGGGAATTTGCTTCATCGAGAGCTTTGTCGAGCTTGCCGATGTCTGATTTGCGGTCGTAGGCCCACTCGCGCTTGGCGTCGGTGTGGTGCACCAAACCCATGAAACGTTTGCCGGTACCGGCGGCCGTCCACTGCAGCATTTGCAGGTCGCCGTCGGAGTTGCCGAAGGCGAGAATCGGCCGCTTGCCGATCACCGCATCAATGCTTTCCGGTTTGCCCGGGCCGTCGTCGTTGTGCGCCAGTTTTGGCGTGCGCACGATCGAGGCCTTGCCATCCTTGTATTCGAAAGAAGTGACAAATGTGGTGCCGATCACCTGTTCCGGTGGAATGCCGTAGACCTTCTCGGCAAAGGCGCGCATGAAACCGGTGTCGCCGCCGGAAACAATGTAGGTCTTGAAGTCCTGGCTGCGCAGGTAGTCGAGCATTTCCAGCATCGGCTGGAAGATCATCTCGGTGTACGGCTTGCCGGTTTTCGGATGGCGGGCCTGGCTCAGCCAGGTTTTCGCGTAATCATCAAACGCTTCGGTGGTCATGCCGCTGTGGGTGGCGCCGACGATTTTCAGCAGGCCTTCCATGCCTGACGCCGCGAGGGCCTTGTGGTCGTTTTCGATCACCGCTTTGAATGGCTGCGTGGTTTTCCATTCCGGGTGCTGATCGGCGGTGCGCTTGACCTCGTCGAAAGCGAACAGCAATTCGAAGTACGCCGGTTGCTCGCTCCACAGCGTGCCGTCGTTATCGAACACGGCGATGCGGTCGGCGGGTTTGACGAAGTCCTTGCTCGTCTGATCGGTCACGGTCTGCACGAATTCGATGATGCTTTTCTTCGCCGGGCCGTCGTTCCACGAAGGCAGCGGCTCATTGGCCTGGGCCAGCAGCGGCAGGGCCAGACCGAACAAAAGAGCCAGGCCAAAACGTTGGCGGTGCAGCAACGGGTACGTCATGGGAAATCCTTCTCGTGTACAGGGTTGAGCGGGCGCAGCGCCGAGGCCGGTTTCGCGTGCTGCTGTTCGGCCTGACTGTGAAGCGTAGTCAAGGATTGGCGCAGTTGGACAAGTGTCTGCTCGGTGGCCGGTTCGCGACCGTAAAGCCCACGCAACAGGCCTTGCAGACGCGGGCCGGCATCGACGAGCTTCAGACCCATTCGACTGCGGCGCAGCCACAGATACAGCGCACTGAGTTGCGCTGGTTTGGCTTCAAGTTGCGGATTGATTTGTTGCCAGGCGTAATCGGCTGACTGCAACCACGCTGCGTGCCGCGCTTGTTTGCGCGCTTGCAGGGTGCGGTAGCCGCGAGTCAGGGCCGGGCGGCTCAAATAGCCGAGGCCGATAATCGCGATGAGCGCCACGAGCCAGATCAGCCATTGTGTGGAGAACCGCAGGCGATTCTGGCCGAGTTGCTTGAGGTCTTCGGCGATGGAGAACACAGGTTTGTAGGCGCTGTTGGCGGCGGCAGCGAACGTCACTGCGGGCACTTGCGCGGTGCGTGTTTGATTGCTGCTCGCGTCCCACCATTTCACTTCGATGGCCGGCAGTGTGTGCGAACCGGCGCGGTCGATGCGATAGGTGACGCTGTCGATGCGCTGGCCGCCGAGAATGTCGCCACGGCCGTCATCAAGGCTGGTGACTTGCGGGGTTTTCGCATAGCGGCTGAGGCCCTCGACATCGCCCAGTGCCGGGATCGGCAAGGACATGGCCAGTGCGCCGTCGGCCTTCAAGGTGAGTTGCCGGGTAATGCTGTCGCCGACTTTGAGCGGTGTGGCCGAGTTGATCACGTTCTGGCTGAAGGTCAGTCCGGTGGCAACCAGTGGCGTTTCCCCGGGGTTGAAACCGGGCGGCCGGGCGGCGCTGAATTGCAGCGGTTCGCTGTGTGCGCTGATTTCGCTTTCAGCCTGACCGGGGGTGGCGCTGACGGTGAGGGCCGGGATATCGAACGATCGCGCGACGTTCGGCGTGATCAGGTAGGTGTAGCGCAAACCGTTGAAGGATTGGCCGTCGATGGTCTGGTTCAGGTGCTGGGCCTGACCGTCCGGGGGCATGACCAGAGCGCCGTCGAGTTTGAGATCGGGCAGGGTGGCGGCGCTGGTGAACCAGGTGTCGGTGAGGACATCGACTTGCAGCTCGATCAGGCCACCGACCATGGCGCCTTCAGCGGGTTGCAGATGAGCCTGGACTTTGAGTTGTGGGGCAGCGGCGAGGGCCTGGAGTGTGAATAGACTTCCTGCTAATAAAGTCAGGAACGTTGTGCTGGTCTGGCGGGCCCCTTCGCGAGCAAGCCCGCTCCCACATTGGTTTTGTGTACGCTGAAGATCCCCTGTGGGAGCGGGCTTGCTCGCGAAGGCGCCAGTAGGGTTTCGGAGATTCATGGCTTAACCCCCGCCTGATCCTGCAAGCTGAATTTCTGCTTGAGAAACTTCGCCGGCGATGTCGTCAGGTTCTGCAACCACAGCGCATCCGATGCGGCTTGCTCCGACTCGATTTTCTTGCTCTGCCCCTTGCCCTTCGCCTTGTCGAATTTCACTTCATCCGGTTTGGTTTCAGGCGCGTTTTTCTCGGCACTTTCGGTGTCTTTGAGCAACGCCTGCGCCAACGCCAGATTGGCCGTGGCCTCCGGGAATTGCGGCTGCAGTTTCAAGGCTTGGGTGTACGCGGCGATCGCCTCATCAAACTTGAAACGGCGCACGTAAATATTGCCCAGATAGAAGTACGCCTGTGGCGTGTCCAGCCGCGCGAAAGTCGCCAGCGCCAAGTCATAGTCAGACGCGTGATATGCCGCGACGCCTTTCCAGTACGGATCGACAAACAGCGCCGCTGCCTGAGGCAGGTGCCCGTGCTCAAAGGCCCAGCGACCTTGCTGATCGCGAGTGAAAAAGGCGTCGGTCAGTGCATTCGCTTGCGCCGGAGCCGGCATGCCACCCAGCCCCACGGCCAGCAGCAACGCCGCCATCCAATTCACGCTCCAGCCTTTGCGCACGCCGAAAAATGCCAGCAACAGCAACGGCCAGCACAGCCAATAACCGGCGTCTTTCCAGTGCAATTCACGCTGCTCGGCGCTGGCGCTTTGGAAGTGCTGTTGCGCGTGCAGTTCGATCCAGTCCAGATCATCGTCATTCAGGGTCAAACTGCCGAGGGGCGCATCGACAGCAGAAGCCAATTGTTTGATTGCCGCTTGATCAAAACTGCCCAGTTCCGGGCGCCCGTTGGCATCGGTGCGCGGCTGCCCGCTGGCGTCGTGGATCATGCCGCCGTCCTCGCTGCCCACCGCCAGCACTAACACTTGCAACTGACTGCCGCTCAGCTGCTTGTCGAGGCCATCAAGTTGCGCGGTCTCGGCGCCATCGGTGATCAGCAGCAGGCTGCCCGGCGTCTTTTCTGCGCTGAGCAAGCGTTTCGCCTGCTCAATCACCGCGGCGACGTTTTTCCCCGGTTTGTCGATCAACCCGGTGCCCAACGCCTGAATAAATGAGTCGAGCAGGGCGGGGTCGTCGGTCGGCGGCAACACCAGGTGCGCGCTGCCGGCGTAGGCGATCAGTGCCGTACGGGCACCGGCGCGACGCTGAATCAGGTCATGCAGTTTGTGCTTGGCCGCTTCCAGTCGCGTCGGTTGCACATCGCTGGCGTCCATCGACGGTGACAGATCGACAGCGACGATCAGCGGCGCACGGTTTTCGAGAAAGTCCGGACGATCCTGCTCCCAGGTCGGCCCGGCCGCCGCGATGGCGCCGAGAATCAACAGCGCACAGAGCAGATGCACCGGGCGCAGGCGTTGATTGTCTTGTGGCGTGATCAATAGATGCGGCAGCAAATGCTCGGCGATGTTGCCACGCAGTTGTCGCTGCAAATCACGGCTGCGGCGCCAGATCAGCGGCAACAACGCGCCGAACAGCGCGAGCAGGAGCCAGAACGGGCGCAGGAAATGGAAGTCGCTGAGGTTGATGTCCATCTCAGACCTCCTGCCGCTGACGGGCGAATGACAGCCGAGGCCACAGCAGCGCGCCGAGGTGATACAGACCGAGCAACAACATCGCCGCCCCCAGCGGCCAATAGAACAACTCGCGTTGCGGCTGATGACTGAGGGTTTTCACCTGATGCGGCGTGAGGCGGTCGAGGGTGCTGTAAACCTGATCGAGCGCGGTGCGGTCTTCAGCTCGGAAGAACTGGCCGCCGGTGGTTTTCGCGATCTGCTCCAGACCCGGCAGATTGACTTTGGCCTCGCCCGAAGCACTCGGGTCGCCGATGCCGATGGTGTGGATGATCACGCCTTTGTTGGCGGCCATTTCGGCGGCGTGATCGGGAGTGATCGCGCTGCTGGTGTCGTTGCCATCGGTGAGCAGAATCAGCACTTTTTCCTGCTCATGGGCTTTATCCAACAGCTTCAGGCTGAGGCCGATGGCATCGCCGATCGCGGTGTTCGGCCCGGCCATGCCGATGCCGGTGTCGGCCAGTAACAGCGACAGACTCGCATGATCGAGGGTCAGCGGTGCCTGCGGATAAGCGCCGCTGCCGAAGACGATCAGGCCGAGGCGGTCGTCCTTGCGCTTGTCGATAAAGCCTTGCACCACGTCTTTGACGGCGGCGAGGCGATTGATTTTTTCGCCGTTGGCGTTGGTGAAATCTTCGGTTTCCATCGACTGCGAGATGTCGATGGCGAGCATCAGGTCGCGCACCGGTTGCTGGCGTTCGATGGGTTTTTCAACGAACACCGGACGTGCCACGGCGAGCAAAATCAGCGCCCAGACCAACAGGTTCAAGAGTAATTGCCAGACGTTGCGGCGGGTGCCGGCATGGGTGGGCGCTTCGCCGACAGCGCGGCTCATCGCCGCAAAAAACGGTACGCGCACGGCGCTGCGCGCTTCGTTATAGGCCGGCAGGTAGCGGTAAGCCAGCCACGGTAGCGGCAGCAGAAGCAACAACCATGGGTAATCAAGCTGCCACATGATGATGCTCCACCCAGTCCTGACATGTGTCGAACAACGCCTGACGCTGCGGCGCGGGGAGGGCGCGCAGGGTGTCGTCGGGGGCGTAGGCGAGTTGCGCGAGTTGTGCGCTGAAATCGGCCGGGAGCGGCTTCTTGCTGTGCGCTTGCAAGAAGCGCTGCCAATCCTCTTTACCAAGCGCCGCAACCCCCTGTGGGAGCGGGCTTGCTCGCGAAGGCGTCCTGTCAGTCAGCGCAGAGGGTGAATTTGATTGCCCCTTCGCGAGCAAGCCCGCTCCCACAGGGGTTGTATTCCAATGTCGCGATTGAGTGGGCATCGAGAGCGCCACTCGCTTGAGCAACTCGGGCAATTCGCGCAACGCATTGAGGTCGTCACTGCGGCTACGCAATTGTGCCAGTCGCGCCAACCCTTCACGACGGTATTCATCGCGGCGCCATTGCAGGTAACGGCGTACGCCAATCACGATTGCCAATACGATCAGCAGCCCAAGCAACACCCACCAGCCCCACGTTTGCGGCGCATAACTGACCGGCGCGGGCGGGGCCAACTCTTTGAGTTGATCGATGCTCGGGATATTCGGATTCATCGCCGTGCCCCGGCGCTTTTGCCCAGTTCGGCACGCAGTTGCGCGTGGGCTTCTTCGGCGGTGCTGAACATCATCAGTGGCACCTGACTGCGGCGCAGCAGGGTGGCGACGTCCTTCAAGCGACCACCGAGAAAATCCCCCAGCGGTTGATGCACATTGCGTTTTTCGATGGCCAGTTCGACCTGCAATTGGCCTTGGGTAATCAGCAGGCGTCCATTGTTCGGCAGCTTCAATGCCAGCGGATCGTAGACTTGCAGGGCGATCACGTCGTTGTGCGCCGACAGCTGGCGCATCAGTTGCAACGTACGTTCGCCGGCCCCGGCGAAGTCGCTGACGATGCAGATCAAATGGTCGTGACCGGCCAGCGCCAGGCAACGCTGCAAGACTTTGTCGAGCTGGTCTTCGCCTTCGGCATCCGGGTTAGCCGCGTCGAGCGCCTGATTCTGTTCGGCGATGCGGCTGAGCAGCGCTTCAACGCGTTTACGGCTGCGCAACGGCGCGATGCTGTCGATACGTTGATCGTTGAACACCAGCCCGCCAACCCTGTCGCCGGCGTTGAACACCATCCACGCGGCCAATGCGCCGAGTTCGGCGGCGAGAGCGGATTTGAAGCTGCGTTGCGAACCGAAAAACATCGACATGCGCTGATCAACCACGATCAACGCCGGACGATCACGCTCTTCAGTAAAAGTGCGCACCACCGGTTTGCCGGTGCGCAGCGAAGCACGCCAGTCGAGGTGACGCAGGTCGTCGCCCGGCTGGTAGCGGCGTAGTTCATCGAAATTCAAGCCACGACCACGCAGGCGCGAGGCATGGTTGCCGGCAAGGATGCTGCCTTGCGGCTGACGAGCGAGAAAACTCAGGTCACGGGCCTTGAACTCCAGCGCCATCAACTGCGCGAGAGAGACATAGACCAGGCCGTCGCTGCTCTTCGTATTTGACATCAGGCCGGAATCGCTACTTTATCGAGAATCCGATCGAGCACTTGATCGGCATTGACGCCGTCCGCCACCGCGTCATAACTCAATTGCAAACGATGACGCAGCACCGGGTGCACCACCGCGCGCACATTGTCCGGCGAAACAAAATCCTGCCCCTGCAGCCACGCATCGGCGCGGGCGCAACGATCCAGACCAATGCCGCCACGCGGGCTGGCACCAATCGAAATCCAGCGCGCGAGGTCTTCGTCGTAGTCGGCGGGATGGCGGGTGGCGTTGATGATGTCGATCAGATAACTGTCGATGGCCGGTGACACATGCACCGCGCTGACTTCCTCGCGTGCCGCGAAAATCACCTCCTGCGACAGACTGAAACCCTTGCTCGGCGCGGTGTTGGCGCCTTGCGCGAATTCTTCGGCGCGCAGCAGGCGCAGCACCTGGCTTTCGTTGTCGGCGCTCGGATAATCGAGCAGCACTTTCATCAGGAAACGATCCATCTGTGCTTCCGGCAGCGGATACGTGCCTTCCTGTTCGATCGGATTTTGTGTGGCGACCACTATGAACAAATCCGGCAACGGATGGCTGGTGCCGGCCACGGTGATCTGGCGTTCTTCCATCGCTTCCAGCAGCGCCGCCTGAACCTTGGCCGGGGCACGGTTGATTTCGTCAGCAAGAATCAGGTTGCCGAACAGCGGGCCGGGCTGGAAACGGATCTCGTTTTTGCCTTCAACCTGATGCAGCACTTCGGCACCGGTGATGTCAGACGGCAGCAAATCCGGGGTGAACTGGATACGGCTCATTTTCGCGTCGAGGTGTTTGGCCAGCGCCTTGACCGTACGCGTCTTGGCCAGCCCCGGCAGACTTTCCAACAGTAAATGGCCGTTGGCCAACAGGCCCAGCAGGATCTGCCGAATCACTTGATCCTGACCGAGCACCGATTCGGCGATGCTGGCTTGCAGGGCATTGAGGTCGGTAAGTGCAGTCATGGGGCAGTCCTTTGTGTCCGGGTCTAGAAAAATGCCAAGGTCATGTTGACGCTGAAGCCGTTGCCTTCAGGACGATTTTTGGTGTCGAACTCCGGTACCCAACGGGCGCTGATATTGGCTTGGGCGTCGGCGAATTTACCCGACCAGCCCACCACCGGGCCGGCGCCAACGGAACGACCGCGATAACCGTTGAACGTATCGGCAGTCTGGCCTTTGTCGTCGGTCAGTTGCTGGATATAACCCGCCGCAACGCCGGCGCTCCAGCCATTGCCGAAACCGTGGGTCCACAGGGCGTCGAGGGTGAAGATGTTGCCGTTGCGATAATCGGTGGCGTCGTTCTCGGTGTAGAACTCCAGACCGCTGGACAGCGTCAGCTCGCCACCCTTGCCGTCGAGGTGGGTGAACGCCACGGTCGGCATGAACGTGTAATTGTTCTGCCCCGGGTTGGCCAGTCGATCATCGTTATAAGCACCGGTTGGCACGTAGATCGGCAGGGACAGCGAGATGTGGTTCAACTCGTCGAAGTGGTAACCGGCGGCGATCGGCGTGATCAGGGCGTCGGCGAATTGGGTGCCGGAGTCGCTGTCACCCAGCGTGCGCCCGCGCGGGCCGGTGATGCTGGCTTTGATGTCGGTGTACTGCACGGGAATGCCAACGGCCGAGGCGTAGTTCCAGCGACCTTTGCCGGTGTCCCAGACATGGGTGAAGTTGGCCATGGTGTACGACACTTTCATGTCGATCCCGCCACTGACCGCGCCGGAAATCGGCGCACCAGTGCTGCCCTTGAGCGAGCCGTCGTACCAGATGCTGGTCAACGACATGACCCAGCCCGGCTCAGGCGGCACGATACCGGCGTTGGAAAACACCTGCTGACCGGTAATTGGCCGGCCAACACCGCCCTCGGCGGCGTAAAGCAGCGGACTGCCGATCATGCACAGCGCCAGTAACGGGCGCACAACGTAAGGCTTGACCATCAACGACTCCGCTTAAAGTTCTGGCTGTATAAATATTCGAATAGTGGCGCCGCCGGGCGCTCGGTCGCTGCGTAGACAGCGCTCCGATCAGTTTGCGGGCTGGCGATGGATTCCTGGGCGCCGACGCCACAGCTGACAAACATCGTCATCAAGCTATAGCCGGCGGCCTTGAGGGTGACTTGCATAGCGTTTTCCTTACTTGCCAAACGTCACGTTAATCCCGGTATACACGACGAATTGCGGCAGGCCATCGCCCTTGCGATCGACAGTCCACTGCGGTTCGACGAAAGCATTGAGGATGTTGCCGCCCGATTTCCAGGCTTTGCCCACACCCAGACCGAGCGGGATGTAGTGGGTGTCGTTTTTCAGGTCGAACGTCCAGGTGCCGGTGGAGCGCAGGTACCAGCCTTTTTCCAGGTTATGGATGATGAACGGCTGCATGGTCGCGCTTTCAACGTGGGCGCGGTCGCTGTCGCCAGCGAAAGAACTTTGATACTGCACCAGTGCGCCGAGCAATCCGCGCGGGGAGGCGTCGATCGCGACAGCCGCGAGGCCCCCTTGCCATTTGCCGGTGCCGAGCTCGTCCTGTTCGGCGGTCGGCGCGGTGATCAGCGGGCCAATGCCCAACTGCACGCCTTCGGTTTTCAGAATAAAAATGTCGAACAGGTTCAGATCGCCCATGCCGGTGCTGTAACCGTTATGCGGATCGGGGCGGGTGCTGATGGGCAGTGTCGCGCGCACCAGCTGCGGCACACCGATGAAGTCGTTCGGGGCGATCGGCAACGTGCCGCGCAGCAGGACGTCATTGGTATGAGCGTTGCTGTCGTAGAGTTTGGGGGTGTAGTAGTCCTGAAGATTGGCGCCCGGCGCCACGTTCAGCGGGTTGTTACTTTTATTGGAGTCTTCGGCATTGTCTGCTTGCGCGAACGGCATAGCCGCCAGCGAACTTGCCAGAAAAAGAGTCTTCCCCACTCGATTGAACTTCATCCCCGATTCCCTGGTGGCTCACTGGACAACTCGGCACTTGTCGGCCGTACGGCGTAATCCCTTTCTTTTCAAGCCTCTAGGACACGTCTTGTTTACGCTAGCAGCTTATCCAAAGTCTGCCAGTCGAATGTATTAATTCTTTGGTTTTGTGTACTTGTTCGCTATTCGGTTGTGTACTAATTGGATAGTAACGAGATGTTTTCGTGGCAAGGGAGCTAGCTTCCGCTGGGGCGCGAAGCGGCCATTTGCTTGATCAAAAGAGCGGCCAGCTGCACAGTCCAGCGTAGTAAGTTGTCAGGGTTTTCTGGCTTGCTTGCGAAAGTGGCGAGTCAATCAACACGCACGTGGGAGATGATGAGAAACCTGTGAATGTATTCCTTGATCATTTCCAAGCTCCGCTTGGGTATGCAGCCCTCGACGTTCTGCGTCAATTCAATAGTTCGAATGCAGAGCGTCCCCTGAGGGGAGCAGTCGATCAAAATCCAAGCCTCTGCATTCCGCGTGAACAGGTATTGGCAGAGATCAAGCCTCTAATGAAAGCAATGCACGGCAAACGCGAAGCAATCAAGGTGTTTGGCAATGATGGGGGCCGGTCGTTCAGGAGGCATTAAAGATCAGGTAACATCCGTAGATCGTGATATTCAAAGGAGAGAAACGATGGCAGGAAAGCCGGTCGCAAGACTTGGAGATCCAGGGAGTCACGGCGGAAATATCACCACTGGATCCAGTCCTATTTTTGTTAATTCAATGCCCGTGGCTTTGGTAGGAGATATTTATTCCTGCCCAGTTCACGGGAGCAATCCCATAACGACGGGGGCTCCTCATGTTTTCGGGTTGGGTAAAGACGTTGCCCACGTCGGCTCCCAAACGGCATGCGGAGCGACGATTACTGCTGGATCCCCCGACACCTTTGTTGGTGCGTCTGGCGGTGGCGCCCCCACCAGCTTCTTTTCGCAGTTTTTGAAAGAAAAAACCTTTGTCGAGTTTCAGTTGCTGAACGAAAGAGATGAGCCTATCGCTTACGAGGCATATGAATTGACCCTGCCCGATGGAGCCTTGATGACTGGCGTCCTTGACGAAAATGGCTTTGTGCATGTTGCAAATATTCCTAGAGGAAGCTGCAGCATAAAGTTTCCGAAACTTGAAGATACGGAACATCTTTAATGGTTCAGTCGATTAAAACTACCAGCACAACACAGGCAGCAAAGAGTACAGGCACATCAGGGAAAACCACAAAGAGCAACCAGGTAGTCGTGTCCGGTGCTTACATGGAAGTACTAGTGGGTGGTCCCTACGTTCGCGATAAAGAAGAGCATCCTTTCGGTCACGCAGCTTTACATGTGGTAGTGGGGAGCAAAGACATTACCTATGACTTTGGTCGCTATGGGAAGACATGGGGCACATTCGATAGCGAGGGCGAAGGCGTGCTGAACGTTTGGTTATCCTTCAAAGCATATGTCTCGGGTGAGAACAGTTTGGGGCGTACAACAACAGGGTTTGTTTATTTTTTGGATAATGCAAAAGCTGAGGCTGTGATCGCTCATTTTGACGGTATTGTCGCTCAGCAAAAAGAGCAGAGAAAAAAGACGGCATCATCAGCAAGGTATGTGTTGCCATCCAACTATCATCCGACCACGAATAACTGCACAACCGTGACAATTGCAGGAGCAAAGATTTCGGGTAAGTCCATTGTGCAGAATCCAGCGAAATTTAATGAGATGCGAGGTCTCTCTTTCATCGAGAGACAGGCAGCGCGCACGCAAAGTAGCCCGCAGGACGGGATCTTCATGCCAGCGGATTTACAAGCCATGCTCGAAGCGAATACTGAGGCCCCCTATGATAAGAAAAATGTTTACAAATAGGCGACTGGGCCTATGGCTGGTGGTAATTCTATCCGTCAATGCGATTTTTTTGGCTTCTCTGATTTTTGGCGATATTGCGAAGGGACATGATATGAAGATGATCAAAACTAAAGAACCGTTGTTGATTGAGGGGGCAGAGGGTGATGAAAACTACTATGTCCTGCCTATAGGGGCTACGCTATATCACGATAAAAGTTTTCCTGAAGGGCATGATCGTTATGTGGTGTATCTTAATCATAAAGGTGCTATTGCTCACGAAGAAGTACCCATGAAGCCTGAATACGGCGGTTCCTTTATCGATCCTCTTTGGTTGGCCAATGTCGATCCGGAAGCATTGAAAGAAATTTTCAAACGCTTCCCTCTTTCAAAAAAGGATGTCGCCGCAGCAATTAAAGCCAATGAAATAACCAAGGACGATCTGGCTGACATAATCCGCTCAATGCCCGACTGACCGATTGTCAGTATTCGAGTGAAACAAGGCTGCGGACTTTTTTGCTTCTAAAGCAATCGATGGTCGCAGCCTTCAGCGGTTCTTAATCCAGTGTTTTCGGTTATGCGTTTTTCTTTGCTTGCTCGCGGATTCGCTCTTCTTGCTCACGCGCTTGCGGCGTCAATTCCGGGCCAAAGTCTTCAGCTGAGAATATCTGGCGAATCTCGATGTCGGAATCGGTGCCCGGCATAGGATTCGGGCAGCGCTTGACCCACTCAATGGCTTCTTCCTTGGATTTAACGTCCCAGATCCAATACCCGGCGACCAATTCCTTGGTTTCGATGAAAGGGCCATCAGTCACCGTACGTTTGTCGCCGGAGAAGCGCACACGGGCGCCTTTGCTACTCGGGTGTAAACCGTCCGCTTCGACAAGGATGCCGGCCTTGGCCAGTTCCTCGTTGAAATTGCCCATCGCGGTGAGCAGTTCTTCACTGGGCATGACGCCGGCTTCCGAATCGGCGCTGGCTTTTACGAGGATCATGAATCGCATGGCGGTTACTCCGAAAAGTGTGGGGTTCACTGCTTAATCGAACGGGCCGGACATGAATCGACAGCATGGTTGAAAAAATCAGGATCGCCCGCATCCCCGTGCAGGAGCTGCGGCACGCTGCGATCTCTTGATTTTGTTTCGAGGAGCAAAAGATCGCAGCCTTCCGCAGCTCCTACCGGGATCTCGGGTTGTATACAATTTCGTGCGTCGGCACCTGACAATTTCATTTTGGGCATAGGTCGTCGGACAATTTCGTGGTTAACTTCCGCTTCTTGCATGCTCTCCAACCACAACGTTAGAAGGACTCAAGTCATGGCTCAAGTCACCCTTAAAGGCAATCCGGTTCAAGTCAACGGCCAGTTGCCACAAGCCGGTTCCAAGGCGCCAGCCTTTTCCCTGGTTGCCGGCAATCTGTCCGACGTCACCCTGAAAGACTTCGCCGGCAAGCGCAAAGTCCTCAACATCTTCCCAAGCGTTGACACCCCGACCTGCGCCACTTCCGTGCGCAAGTTCAACGCTCAGGCCAACGAAGTCGCCAACACTGTCGTGCTGTGCATCTCCGCTGACCTGCCGTTCGCTCAAGCACGCTTCTGCGGCGCCGAAGGTCTGGAAAACGTACAGAACCTGTCGACCCTGCGCGGTGCCGAGTTCATCGAAAACTACGGCGTAGCCATTGCTGACGGCCCGCTGAAAGGTCTGACTGCCCGTGCCGTTGTGGTGCTGGACGAGAACGACAACGTGCTGCACAGCGAACTGGTCAAGGAAATCGCTGAAGAGCCGAACTACGACGCTGCTCTGGCCGTCCTGAAGTAAGCTCTGCCACAGCGCTTTACAATTGTTAACGGCCTGGCTCTGTCCAGGCCGTTTTCATTTGTGTATCAGTGTTTTGCCTCACACCTTGAAACGTAAGATGAAGGTAAATTGCCGGTAAAGCTGCTTTGCTTAATCGTCACCAGTGCTTATCGTTCAGCCTCCCGTAAAAGAAGCCCACGCGCCCAATGGTTAATCACTCCATGCAATCGTCCCCCCGCAACACCCGTCGCTGGCTGATCAGCCTGCTTGTCTTGTTGGTTATCGCTGTCCTGTGCTGGAAATTCTGGCCGGCCGGTTCAGCCCACAAGGAGGGCGGTGATAAGGCGGCGGCCGGTCATGCCGGGCGTTCGGGGATGATGAGGCCAGGATTCGGCGGCGGCACCGGGCCGATTCCGGTGCGCGTGGCGCCGGCGGTTACCGGTGACTTTCCGCTGTATTACAAGGCGCTGGGCACGGTAACGGCGCTCAACACCATCAATGTGCGCAGCCGGGTGGGCGGCGAATTGGTGAAGATCAATTTCGAAGAAGGGCAGATGGTCAAGGCGGGCGACCTGCTGGCAGAGATCGATCCGCGTCCTTACCAGAATGCCTTGCTGCAGGCCGAAGGCACTTTGCTGCAGAATCAGGCGCAATTGAAGAACGCTCAGGTCGACGTCGAGCGTTATCGCGGTCTGTTCAAGGAAGACAGTATTGCCAAGCAGACACTGGACACCGCCGAAGCGCTGGTCGGCCAGTATCTGGGCACGGTAAAAACCAATCAGGCGGCGGTCAACGACGCCAAGCTCAATCTTGAATTCACCAAGATCCGTGCACCGATTGCCGGTCGCGTCGGTCTGCGTCAGGTTGACGTCGGCAACCTTGTGGCGGCCAACGACACCACGTTCCTCGCGGTGATCACCCAGACCCAACCGATCAGCGTCGCCTTCACGCTGCCGGAAAACAGCCTCGAAACCGTGCTCGCCCGCTACCGCAGCGGCGCCAAACTGCCGGCCGAAGCGTGGGATCGTGGCGACACCAAACTGCAAGCCACTGGCGTATTGCAAAGCCTCGACAACCAGATCGACGTCGCTACCGGCACCCTGAAATTCAAGGCCCGTTACGACAACCGCGATCAAGCGCTGTTTCCGAATCAGTTCGTCAACGTGCACTTGCTGGCCGACACCCTCAAAGGCGTGGTACTGGCGCCTTCTGCTGCGATCCAGTTCGGCACCAACGGCACCTTTGTTTATGCACTCGACGGTGACAAGAAAGTCACCATCCGCCAACTGAAAATCGGTGCCAGTGATGGTAATAACACCGTGATCACCGAAGGCCTGGCCGCCGGCGACCGTGTGGTGCTGGAAGGAACCGACCGCCTGAAAGAGGGCAGTGAGGTGGAAGTGGTCAACGACAGCAATGCCGTGCCGACCACCCCAACCGAACACTTGCAGGGCAAATCCGCTGCCGCCGCGCCAGACGCTGCTGTGACTGACAAGGCCAAGAAGGGCGCATGAACATTTCGCGGCTGTTCATCCTCCGTCCGGTAGCCACCACCCTGAGCATGCTGGCCATTGTTCTGGCCGGCCTGATCGCTTATCGCCTGCTGCCGGTCTCGGCGTTGCCGCAAGTCGATTACCCGACCATCCGCGTCATGACCCTGTATCCCGGCGCCAGCCCGGACGTAATGACCAGCGCCGTGACCGCGCCACTTGAACGTCAGTTCGGGCAGATGCCGGGTCTGACGCAAATGGCCTCGACCAGCTCCGGCGGCGCGTCGGTGCTGACCCTGCGTTTCAGCCTCGACATCAACATGGATGTTGCCGAACAACAGGTGCAGGCCGCGATCAACGCTGCGACCAATCTGCTGCCAACCGACTTGCCGGCACCGCCGGTGTACAACAAGGTCAACCCGGCAGACACCCCGGTGTTGACCCTGGCCATCACCTCGAAAACCATGTTGCTGCCCAAACTTAATGATCTGGTCGATACGCGCATGGCGCAGAAAATCGCCCAGATCAGCGGCGTCGGCATGGTCAGCATCGCCGGCGGTCAGCGTCAGGCGGTGCGGATCAAGGTCAACCCGGAAGCCTTGGCGGCCAACAGTCTCAATCTGTCTGACGTGCGCACCTTGATCGGTGCCTCCAACGTCAACCAGCCGAAAGGTAACTTCGACGGCCCGACCCGGGTATCGATGCTCGACGCCAACGATCAACTGACGTCGCCCAAGGATTACGCCAACCTGATCCTCGCCTACAAAAACGGCGCGCCGTTGCGACTCAAGGATGTTGCGGAAATCGTCGATGGTGCCGAGAACGAACGTCTCGCCGCGTGGGCCAACCAGAATCAGGCAGTGTTGCTGAACATTCAGCGTCAGCCGGGCGCCAACGTCATTGAAGTGGTCGACCGGATCAAGGCGCTGCTGCCAAGCATCACCGACAACCTGCCGGCCGGCCTCGATGTCACGGTACTGACCGACCGTACGCAAACCATTCGCGCCTCGGTAACCGATGTTCAGCACGAACTGCTGATCGCCATCGCGCTGGTGGTCATGGTCACGTTCCTGTTCTTGCGTCGTGCCAGCGCCACGATCATTCCATCGGTGGCGGTGCCGTTGTCGCTGATCGGCACCTTTGGCGTGATGTACCTCGCCGGTTTCTCGGTGAACAACCTGACGCTGATGGCGTTGACCATCGCCACCGGTTTTGTGGTCGACGATGCCATCGTCATGCTGGAAAACATCTCTCGATTTATCGAAGAGGGCGACAGCCCCATGCAAGCGGCGCTCAAGGGCGCCAAGCAGATTGGCTTCACCTTGATTTCCCTGACCCTGTCGTTGATCGCCGTACTGATTCCGCTGCTGTTCATGGCGGATGTGGTCGGGCGCTTGTTCCGTGAATTTGCCATCACCCTCGCGGTAGCGATCCTGATTTCCCTGGTGGTCTCGCTGACCCTGACGCCAATGATGTGCGCACGTTTGCTCAAGCGTGAACCGGAGGCGCATGAGCAGGGCCGCTTCTACCGTGCCAGTGGCGCGGTGATCGACTGGATGATCGCCGAGTACGGGCGGATGCTGCGTTGGGTGCTCAAGCACCAACCGCTGACCCTGCTGGTCGCTATCGGCACTTTGGCGTTGACCGTGTTCCTTTACATGATCGTGCCGAAAGGCTTCTTTCCGGTGCAGGATACCGGAGTGATTCAGGGCATTTCCGAGGCGCCGCAATCAATTTCCTTCGCCGCCATGGGCGAGCGCCAGCAAGAACTGGCGAAGATCATTCTTGAAGACCCGGCGGTACAAAGCCTGTCGTCCTACATCGGTGTCGACGGCGATAACTCGACACTGAATAGCGGCCGCTTGCTGATCAACCTCAAACCGCACAATCAACGGGATCTCACCGCCACGGAAGTGATTGCCCGCCTGCAGCCGAACCTGGACAAACTGGTCGGCATCCGTCTGTTTATGCAGCCGGTGCAGGATCTGACCATCGAAGACCGTGTCAGCCGCACGCAATACCAATTCAGCATGTCGTCGCCAGACTCGGAGTTGCTCAGTGAATGGAGCGGGCGTTTGGTCGAGGCATTGGCGCAACGCCCGGAACTGACCGACGTCGCCAGTGATTTGCAGGACAAAGGCTTGCAGGTGTACCTGGTGATTGACCGCGATGCGGCCTCGCGCCTGGGTGTGTCGGTGGCGAATATCACCGATGCACTGTACGACGCGTTCGGTCAGCGGCAGATTTCGACCATCTACACCCAGGCCAGCCAATACCGCGTGGTGCTGCAAGCGCAGTCCGGCGAGAAAATCGGCCCGCAGGCACTGGACCAGATCCACGTGAAAACCACGGATGGCGCGCAGGTGCGCCTGTCGAGTCTGGCCCACGTCGAGGAGCGTCAGGCACAACTGGCGATCACCCACATCGGCCAGTTCCCGGCGGTGATGATGTCGTTCAACCTTGCGCCGGGCGTGGCGCTGGGGCATGCGGTGGACATCATCGATCAAGTGCAGAAGGACATCGGCATGCCGGTCGGCGTGCAGACGCAGTTCCAGGGCGCGGCCGAAGCATTTCAGGCGTCGCTGTCGAGTACCTTGCTGCTGATTCTGGCGGCGGTGGTGACCATGTACATCGTTCTCGGCGTGCTCTACGAGAGCTACATCCACCCGATCACCATTCTCTCGACCTTACCGTCGGCGGCGGTCGGTGCCTTGCTGGCACTGTTGCTCAGTGGCAATGATCTGGGGATGATCGCGATCATCGGCATCATTTTGCTGATCGGTATCGTGAAGAAAAACGCGATCATGATGATCGACTTCGCCCTTGATGCCGAACGCAATCAGGGCATGGCGCCCGAGCAGGCGATCTATCAAGCCGCGCTGTTGCGTTTCCGGCCGATTCTGATGACCACGCTGGCGGCGCTGTTCGGCGCGGTGCCGCTGATGCTCGCCACCGGCTCTGGCGCGGAATTGCGTCAGCCGCTGGGTTTGGTGATGGTTGGCGGGTTGCTGGTGAGCCAGGTACTGACGTTGTTCACCACGCCAGTGATCTACCTGTACTTCGACCGCCTCGGTCGCCGGTTTGGCAAAACCAATGCCGACAGCGCAGAGGTGCCGGTATGACTTCTCAAACATCGCACATTCCTTGTGGGAGCGAGCCTGCTCGCGAAAGCGGCCTATCAGGCAACACCAATGATGAATGTCAGATCGCATTCGCGAGCAGGCTCGCTCCCACAGGGATTCGCGGTGTAGGCGGGGATTGCGGTCAATGAATCTGTCCGGTCCTTTCATCAAGCGCCCGGTCGCGACCATGCTGCTGAGCCTGGCGATCATGCTGCTGGGCGGTGTCAGCTTCGGCCTGCTGCCGGTGGCGCCGCTGCCGCAAATGGATTTCCCGGTGATTGTCGTGCAGGCCAGCCTGCCCGGTGCCAGTCCGGAGGTCATGGCGTCCACCGTGGCCACGCCGCTGGAGCGCTCGTTCGGCGCCATCGCCGGCGTCAACACCATGAGCAGCCGCTCCAGCCAGGGTTCGACGCGGGTCATTCTGCAATTTGACCTCGACCGCGACATCAACGGTGCGGCGCGGGAAGTGCAGGCGGCGATCAACGCCTCGCGCAATCTGTTGCCGAGCGGGATGCGCAGCATGCCAACCTATAAAAAGGTCAACCCGTCACAGGCGCCGATCATGGTGCTGTCGCTGACCTCGGATGTGCTGGAAAAAGGTCAGCTTTACGATTTGGCCTCGACGATTCTGTCGCAGAGCCTGTCGCAGGTGCAGGGCGTCGGCGAAGTGCAGATCGGCGGCAGTTCGTTGCCGGCAGTGCGCATCGAACTCGAACCGCAGGCGCTGAACCAGTACGGCGTGGCGCTGGATGACGTACGCAAAACCATTGCTGACGCCAACGTGCGCCGGCCCAAAGGTTCGGTCGAGGACGGCCAGCGGTTGTGGCAGATCCAGGCCAACGATCAACTGGAGAAAGCCAAGGATTACGAGTCGCTGATCATCCACTACGCCGATGGCGCCGCGTTGCGCCTCAAAGACGTGGCCAAAGTCAGCGACGGTGTCGAAGACCGCTACAACAGCGGTTTCTTCAACGATGACGCCGCGGTGTTGCTGGTGATCAACCGTCAGGCAGGTGCCAACATCATCGAGACCGTCAACGAAATCAAGGCGCAACTGCCGGCACTGCAAGCGGTATTGCCAGCCAGCGTGAAGCTTAATCTGGCGATGGATCGCTCGCCGGTGATCAAGGCGACGTTGCACGAAGCGGAAATGACCCTGCTGATCGCCGTGGCGCTGGTGATTCTGGTGGTGTTCCTGTTCCTCGGTAACTTCCGCGCCTCGCTGATCCCGACGTTGGCGGTACCGGTGTCGCTGGTCGGCACCTTTGCGGTGATGTACCTCTATGGATTCTCGCTGAACAACCTGTCGCTGATGGCGCTGATTCTGGCCACCGGTCTGGTGGTCGACGACGCCATCGTGGTGCTGGAGAACATTTCCCGGCACATCGACGAAGGCGTCAAACCGATGGAGGCTGCTTACCTCGGGGCCAAGGAAGTCGGTTTTACCTTGCTGTCGATGAACGTCTCGCTGGTGGCGGTGTTCCTGTCGATCCTGTTTATGGGCGGGATCATCGAGAGCCTGTTCCGCGAATTCTCCATCACCTTGGCGGCGTCGATTGTGGTATCGCTGGTGGTGTCCCTGACGCTGACGCCGATGCTCTGCGCGCGCTGGCTCAAACCGCACACGCCGGGGCAGGAAAACCGTCTGCAACGTTTCAGCCGCCGCACCAACGACTGGATGGTTGGCAAATACGCTACCAGCCTCGATTGGGTGCTGCGTCATCGCCGCCTGACCTTGCTCAGTCTGTTGATCACGGTCGGCGTCAACGTTGCTTTGTATGTGGTCGTGCCGAAAACTTTCATGCCGCAGCAGGACACCGGCCAGTTGATCGGTTTCGTGCGCGGCGACGATGGTCTGTCGTTCAGTGTGATGCAGCCGAAAATGGAAATTTTCCGTCGTGCTGTGCTCAAGGACGAAGCGGTGGAAAGTGTTGCCGGGTTTATCGGCGGCACCAACGGCACCAACAACGCCTTCATGCTCGTGCGTTTGAAACCGATCAAGGATCGTCAAATATCGGCGCAGAAAGTCATCGAGCGACTGCGCAAGGAAATGCCCAAGGTGGCTGGGGCGCAATTGATGCTGATGGCGGATCAGGATCTGCAGTTCGGCGGTGGCCGTGAACAGACCACCTCGCAGTACAGTTACATCCTGCAAAGTGCAGACCTGGGTTCGCTGCGCGAGTGGTACCCGAAAGTGGTGACCGCGTTGCGTGCGCTGCCAGAGTTGACCGCCATTGATGCCCGCGAAGGCCGAGGCGCGCAACAGGTGACGCTGATTGTCGACCGTGATCAGGCGAAGCGTCTGGGCATCGATATGGACATGGTCACTTCGGTGCTGAACAACGCCTACAGCCAGCGGCAGATTTCGACGATCTACGACAGCCTCAACCAGTATCAGGTGGTGATGGAGGTCAACCCGAAATATGCGCAGGATCCGGTGACGCTCAAGCAAGTACAGGTGATTACCGCCGACGGTGCGCGCGTGCCGTTGTCGACCTTTGCCCACTATGAAAGCAGTCTGGAAGACGACCGCGTCAGCCACGAAGGGCAGTTCGCCTCCGAGGACATTTCCTTCGATATGGCCGAAGGCGTGACGGTGGAGCAGGGCAGTGCCGCCATCGAACGGGCGATTGCCAAACTTGGCTTGCCAGAAGACGTCATCGCAAAAATGGCCGGTACCGCCGATGCTTTCGCCGCCACGCAGAAGAGCCAGCCGTTCATGATTCTTGGCGCGTTGCTCGCGGTGTATCTGGTGTTGGGTGTGCTGTATGAAAGCTACATTCACCCGCTGACGATTCTGTCGACGTTGCCGTCGGCCGGGGTCGGCGCGTTGCTGTCGATCTATGCGCTGGGTGGCGAGTTCAGCCTGATCTCGCTGCTCGGCCTGTTCCTGTTGATTGGCGTGGTAAAGAAAAACGCGATTCTGATGATCGACCTGGCGCTGCAACTCGAACGCCACCAAGGCATGACTCCTCTGGAGTCGATCCGCAGTGCTTGCCTGCAACGTCTGCGGCCGATTCTGATGACCACGCTGGCAGCGATTCTCGGCGCCTTGCCGTTGCTGCTCAGCCGCGCGGAAGGTGCAGAAATGCGCCAGCCATTAGGCCTGACCATCATCGGCGGGCTGATTTTCAGCCAGGTGCTGACGCTTTACACCACCCCTGTGGTTTACCTCTATCTCGACAAGCTGCGCCATCGTTTCAACAAATGGCGTGGCGTGCGTACTGACGCCGCTCTGGAAACTCCGCTATGACTGATCGTTCGCTTATCCATATGGCCACTGTGCGCGGCTCGCGTCTATTGAGCCTGTCGCTGTGCGTGGCGATGCTCAGTGCCTGCGCTGTCGGCCCGGACTACCAGCGCCCGCAGACCGCCGAAATCGCTCAGTACAAAGAAGCCGAAGGCTGGCGTCAGGCCAATCCGAGCGACTCGCTGGCCCGTGGCGCCTGGTGGGAGCTGTACGGCGATCGGCAGCTCAACGGCCTGATCGAAAAGCTCAACAGCTCCAACCAGACCGTCGCGCAATCGGAAGCGCAATTCCGTCAGGCGCAGGCCTTGGTACGCAGTGCGCGCGGCGCGTTCTATCCGAGCGTTGACCTGAGCGTGGGCAAAACCCGCTCCAGCCAGGGCACCGGCAGCAGCAGTTCGAGTTTGAGCAGTTCTTCCAGCGGTATCCGCGACACTTACAACGCGCAACTGGGCGTCAGTTGGGAAGCCGATATCTGGGGCAAACTGCGCCGTGGTCTTGAGGCCGATCAGGCCAGTGCTCAAGCGAGTTATGCCGATCTGGCGGCGATGCGCCTGAGCCAGCAGTCGGAGCTGGTGCAGAACTACCTGCAATTGCGCGTGATCGATCAGCAGAAACGTTTGCTCGAAGCCACGGTGGCGGCGTACGAGCGTTCGCTGAAAATGACTCAGAACCAGTATCGCGCCGGTGTGTCCGGACGTGACGCGGTGGCGCAGGCGCAAACCCAGTTGAAAAGCACACAGGCCGATCTGGTCGATCTGATCTGGCAACGCGCGCAATTCGAAAACGCCATTGCCGTGCTGACCGGGCAGGCGCCGGCCGAATTCAACATTGCCGAAACCCAGAACATCCCGAACCTGCCGCAAGTGCCGTTGAGCTTGCCGTCGCAACTGCTGGAACGTCGCCCGGACATCGCCTCGGCTGAACGCTCGGTGATTGCGGCCAACGCTAATATTGGTGTGGCGAAAGCGGCGTATTACCCGGATCTGTCGCTGAGTCTGAGCGGTGGTTACAGCAGCAGTACCTCGCAAGACCTGGTCAGCTTGCCGAACCGCTTCTGGTCGGTCGGGCCGAAACTGGATCTGCCGCTGTTTGACGGCGGTATCCGCTCCGCAGAAGTTGATCGCACCGAAGCCGTGTACGACCAGACCGTGGCCAAATACCGCCAGACCGTGCTCGACGGTTTCCGCGAAGTGGAAAACTATCTGGTGCAGCTCAAGGTGTATCAGGACGAAGCCGCCGTGCGCCAGGAAGCGCTGGATGCGGCGCGCGACTCTCTGCGCCTGACGGAAAACCAGTACAAGGCCGGGCTAATCGCCTATATCGACGTCGTGGTGGTGCAAGCCACGGCACTGAGCAACGAACGCAGCGTGCTGAACATTCTGCAGAGCCGCCTGATCGCCAGCGTGCAACTGATCGCCGCGCTGGGTGGTGGCTGGGATGGCCAACTGGATGTAACCGACAGCAAATAAGCCCGCTCCCCCCCCTGTAGGAGCTGCCGCAGGCTGCGATCTTTTGATCTTGAAAACCAAATCAAAAGATCGCAGCCTTCGGCAGCTCCTACAGGGGGAAAGGTGCTTCCCAGAGCCTTGTAGGACGATCAAACAAGCGTTTCATCGGGTTGATGGCAATTTGCTTACTTTGTCAGTGCGTTCTTCCGCGCAATCAGTACAATCGCCGCATTTGCCCAGCCGAGAATGGACGCAGTACGGTTTGGGTGGTCACGAGAAATTTCATGCTCACTGGTAGCTATTCCTCCACCCTCGTACTCATCTCGTTGTGCGTGGCGATTCTCGCCTCTTACACCGCGCTCGATCTCAGCGGGCGCATTGCCACGGCCAAGGGCCGCGCCGTGCATTTCTGGACGGCGGGCGGCGCATTGGCCATGGGGGTCGGCGTCTGGTCGATGCACTTCATTGGCATGCTCGCCTTCAAACTGCCGATTGATCTGGGTTACGACATTGGCATCACCGCGCTGTCGCTGCTGATCGCCGTGCTGTCGTGCGGCTTTGCGCTATGGCTGGTCAGTCAGCCGAAGCTACCAATCTGGCAACTGGCCTTCGGTGCGCTGATCATGGGCGCCGGTATCAGCACCATGCATTACACCGGCATGGCTGCCATGCGCATGACCCCAGGCATCGATTACGACCCGACACTGTTCAGCGCGTCGTTGCTGATCGCGGTCGGCGCCTCGGCCGCCGCGCTGTGGATTGCCTTTCGCCTGCGCCAGCATTCGCCTTATGTACGGCTGATCCGTGGCGGTGCGGCGGTGATCATGGGCATCGCCATTGTCGGCATGCATTACACCGGCATGGCCGCTGCGAAGTTTCCTGACGGCAGCTTCTGCGGCGCGACCATCGATGGCCTGAAGGGCAATGGCCTCGACAGTCTGGTGCTGATTACCACGTTGGCGGTGCTGTCGATCGCCTTGCTCACCTCGATTCTTGATGCCCGCCTCGAAGCTCGCACCGCTGATCTGGCGCACTCGCTGACCGCAGCCAACCGCGAACTGACGCAACTGGCCCTGCACGACACGCTGACCGGTTTGCCGAACCGCATGTTGCTCGATGACCGCATCAATCAGGCGATGAAAAAGGTGCATGAACAGGGCGGTTGTTTCGCCTTGATGTTCATCGATCTGGATGGCTTCAAACCAGTCAACGATGCGTTCGGCCATCACATGGGGGACCAGTTGCTGCGCGAAGTGGCGCAACGCCTGCGCGAAGATCTGCGCAGCCAGGACACCCTCGCGCGGATCGGCGGCGACGAATTTGTTTTGCTGGTGCGCCTCGCCGAAACGAACGACGCATTGAGCCTGGCGGCGCGTCAGGTCGGCCTGATCGCCCGTTCGTTCCGCGTGGCTGAGCACGATTTGCAGATCTCTGCCAGCGTCGGCATCGCCCTGTATCCGGGCAATGGCCAGACCACGCAGGAACTGCTGATGAACGCCGACGCGGCGATGTACCACGCCAAAGGTGGCGGCAAAAACGGTTACAGCTTCTTCGACGCGTCGATGAACAGCAATGCGCGCAAGCAACTGCAACTGCTGCAGGATTTGCGTGCGGCGCTGGAACACAGCCAGTTCAGCCTGCATTACCAACCTAAATTCGACGCAGCCAACGGTCGCCCGGTCGGTGCCGAGGCGCTGCTGCGCTGGGAGCATCCGCTGCACGGCATGCTGATGCCGGACAAGTTTATTGATCTGGCGGAGAAAACCGGCTTGATCATTCCGATCGGCGAGTGGGTGCTCAATGAAGCCTGCCGGCAGATGCGCGAGTGGTTCGTGCTCGGTTACACCGACTGGCGCATCGCCGTGAACCTGTCGGCGTTGCAATTCTGTCATGCCGGGTTGGTGCAGAGCGTGGCCAAAGCTTTGGCGACTCATCGTCTGCCGGCCAACAGCCTGACCCTGGAAATCACCGAAACCACGGCGATGAGTGATGCTGATGCGAGCATGACTGTGTTGCAGGAGTTGTCGGACATGGGCGTCGATTTGTCGATCGACGACTTTGGTACCGGTTATTCGAGCCTGATGTACCTCAAGCGTTTGCCGGCCAACGAATTGAAGATTGATCGTGGGTTTGTGCGTGATCTGGAGCATGACAGCGATGATGCGGCGATCGTTTCGGCGATTGTCGCGCTGGGCCAGGCGCTGGGTTTGCGCATTGTTGCTGAAGGCGTGGAGACCGGCGTGCAGCAGGATTTTCTGACGCAATTGGGCTGTGATTCGTTGCAAGGGTATTTGCTGGGGCACCCGATGCCGGCGGAGCGGTTTATGCAGGACATCGTGCGCGGCGAACAACTGATTCCTGCCTGAGACAACATCCTGTGGTGAGGGGATTTATCCCCGTTGGGTTGCGCAGCAGCCCCTTTAACTTGGACCCCGGTTCTTGCTGACACACCGCACTGGCTGATTTTGGGGCCGCTTCGCAGCCCAACGGGGATAAATCCCCTCGCCACAGGGGATGTGTGTTCACAGGAAGACAGTGTTCACTGTTAATTGTGTTCACAGGGGGGAAGGGGCTGCCCCCAACACAACCCATGCAAAACCCGGCAATGGCGGTTATTCTTTCCCCCGACTGTTATGGGTGCATTCGGGGGAAGGGCCAGCATGGATAAAGTCATTGTGATCACCGGTGGCGGGCGCGGGATTGGCGCTGCTACGGCGTTGTTGGCGGCCGAACAAGGCTATCGGATCTGCATCAACTACCAGTCGGATGAACAGGCCGCGCATAGCGTGCTGGAGCAAGTCCGTGCACTGGGCGCACAAGCCATTGCGGTTCGCGCCGACGTCAGCATTGAAGACGAAGTGGTTGCGTTGTTTCAGCGCGTCGACACCGAACTGGGCCGGGTCACCGCCCTGGTTAACAACGCCGGCACCGTCGGGCACAAATCGCGGGTTGACGAAATGTCCGAATTCCGCATCCTCAAAATCATGAAAACCAATGTTTTGGCACCGATCCTCTGTGCCAAGCACGCGATCCTGCGCATGTCGCCCAAGCACGGCGGGCAGGGCGGCAGCATCGTCAACGTCTCATCGGTGGCTTCGCGATTGGGTTCCCCGAATGAATACGTCGATTACGCCGCCTCCAAAGGCGCGCTGGATACGTTCACCATCGGCCTGTCCAAGGAAGTGGCAGGCGAGGGCATTCGCGTTAACGCGGTGCGCCCGGGTTACATCTACACCGATTTCCACGCACTGAGCGGCGATCCGGATCGGGTCAGCAAGCTTGAGTCAGCGATTCCGATGGCCCGTGGGGGGCGGCCGGATGAGGTGGCGGAGGCGATTGTCTGGTTGTTGTCGGACAAGGCTTCGTATGCGACGGGGACGTTTGTTGATTTGGGTGGCGGGCGTTAATTTGAATTTTTTTGGAAGGGCTCTTCGCAAGCAAGGAAACTTGGTTGCGAAGACACTTATTAGAGGGTTGAGTCAATTCTCGATAATTATGTTGTCGAAAAAAGCCCGTGTAGTTGGGTCTTTCTCAGAATAGGAAACTTTCAAGTCCAAGGAATTTTTCGCCACTCCCGTCAGATCTACAGGAATTGTATAGCGTTGCCATTTGTTGGTGGGCACTGGGCTTCTTACATCAAAATATTTACCATTGCTCACTACGGCAACGTATAAGAAACCCTTTGTTGCATTTTCTACGCGTAAGTCAAACGAAACCGTGAGCTTTTGACCAGAGAGGTGCTCAAGCGTCCTTTGAGGGCAGTCCAGACCCGCGCGGTCAAAAATTTTGGTGACAAGGCATTTCCCAGGACGCTGAGTGTCTTCAACCAACTCACATCGTTCAAAAGTTTCAATCATTCCCCAGTCATATCTTTTACCGTCATCAAAATTCACTTGATGCAGAATGGTTCTGTTTGACATCGTAGTTCTCCCTAGCCAATTGAAGATAAGTGAAGATGCTGAAATTTCAGCTCACACTATTTAGCCAACAGAAGTCATTACTGTCACCTGTCAGAGTTGACAGGTATTTGCGAAGTTATGAGCCATTCGTCCGGAATAGTGAGGTGCATTGGGGTATAGGTTCAAACAAACTAAGTATGTATTGGCAATTCTGGCCTCTTCGCGAGCAAGCCCGCTCCCACATTGGATGTGTGAACGACACATAACCATTGTGGGAGCTAGCCTGCTGGCGATAGCAAAAATCGCGGCAACATCAACCTGTCAGAACGACCGCACAATCCGCCCCAACGTCTCCATCGCCTTCTCCGAATCTTCCGTCCACGGGCTGCCATAGTTCAGGCGGATGCAATTTCTGAAGCGCTGCGTCGGCGAAAAAATCGGCCCTGGGGCGATGCTGATGCCTTGTGCCAGCGCCATCTGAAACAACTTCAAAGAATCCATCTGCTCTGGCAGTTCCAGCCACAAAAAGTAGCCGCCGGCGGGTTGGCTGACGCGTGTCTGGGCCGGGAAGTAACGGGCGATGGCGGCGAGCATGGCGCTTTGCTGCTCTTCCAGGGCATAGCGCAATTTGCGCAGGTGGCGGTCGTAGCCGCCGTGTTGCAGGTAGTCGGCAATCGCTGCTTGCGCGGGCATCGAGGCGCACAGCGAGGTCATCAGCTTGAGCCGCTCGATTTTCTGCGCGTAGCGCCCGGCAGCGACCCAGCCGATGCGGTAGCCGGGGGCCAGGCTTTTTGCGAACGAACCGCAATGCATGACCAGACCTTCGGTGTCGAAGGCTTTCGCCGGTTTCGGCGCTTGCTGGCCGTAATAGAGTTCGGCATAGACGTCGTCTTCGATCAGCGGCACTTGGTGACGGCGCAGCAGTTCGACCAGTTCCTGTTTCTTTTCCTCGGGCATGGTTGCGCCCATCGGGTTCTGGAAACTGGTCATGCACCAGCAGGCTTTGATCGGGTGACGTTCGAGCGTCTGCGCGAGCACATTGAGATCGATGCCGTCGCGCGGGTGCACGGGGATTTCCACGGCTTTGAGTTTCAGGCGTTCAAGTACTTGCAGGCTCGCATAGAACGCTGGCGCTTCGATGGCCACCAGATCGCCGGGTTCGGTCACTGCTTGCAGGCACAGGTTCAGCGCTTCGAGGGCGCCGTTGGTGATCAGCAACTCTTCCATTGGCAGCATAAGGCCGCCGACCATGTAACGCAGGGCGATCTGGCGGCGCAGTTGCGGGTTGCCCGGCGACATGTCGGTGACGACCATGCGCGGATCCATCTCCCGCGCGGCGCTGGCCAGCGACCGGGACAGGCGTTGCAGGGGGAACAGGGTCGGGCTGGGGAAGGCTGAGCCGAAGGGCACGGTGTTTGGATCTTTGATCGAATCGAGTACCGAGAACACCAGTTCACTGACGTCGACTTCGGTGGATTCGTTGACCTGGTGGCTGATCACCGGCTCCGAGAACGGGCTCGGCGCGTGGGCGTTGACGAAGTAGCCGGAACGGGGGCGGGCGCGGATCAGGCCTCGGCGCTCGAGCAGGTAGTAGGCCTGGAACACGGTGGAGGGGCTGACGCCGTAGGTCTGGCTGGCGTAGCGCACCGAAGGCACGCGCTGGCCGGGGCCGAGGACGCCGGAGCGGATCAGTTCAGCGATGTCGTCGGCGAATTTTTCGTAGCGTTTCATCGAGGAGCCTTGGTGCTTGTTGATTGATGGGTGTCTGGGGGAAAGCCCCTCACCCTAGCCCTCTCCCGGAGGGAGATGGGACTGACCGAGTTGATTGTTCAATTTGCATCGACCTGAGAAATTACAGTCGAACTCAGGATTTGAATTACATGGAGATCTGCTCCCTTTCCCCCTCGCCCCCTCGGGGGAGAGGGCTGGGGTGAGGGGGGAGCGGCTGACGGATCAGCGATTCATCGGCGCCACAAACCGGCTTTTGGCCACGCTGTAAACCTCAGGCTCATCGCTGTCACTCACTTTGAAATTCAACGTCTGCGAACTACTCGCGGGCCGTTCCGTCGTCATTGCCACCGACACCGGCACATCGACAATCTCCCCGGGCGCCAGGCTCAATTCGGTCTTACCCTGCAACTGAAAGCCGTCGCCATCCAAAAGGCTCAGATTGTAAACCTGACGCTGCTGGGTTTTGTTGATGACTTTGAGACTGTAGATGTTTTCGATCTGGCCCTGAGCGTTCTCCCGGAACAACCCGCGATCCTTGGTCACGTCCAGCGAGACCATCGGCCGTTCGACCAACGCCAGGGCGAGTGCGCCGATCATCAGCAGCAACACCACCGTGTAACCGATCAGCCGAGGCCGCAGCAGGTGGGTTTTACCGCCCTGCAGTTCGCGTTCAGAGCTATAGCGGATCAGCCCGCGCGGGTAGTTCATTTTGTCCATGATCGAATCGCAGGCATCGATACACGCCGCGCAACCGATGCATTCCATCTGCAAACCGTCGCGGATGTCGATGCCGGTCGGACATACCTGCACACACAGTTGGCAGTCGATGCAGTCGCCCAAACCGGCTTCGGCGGGTTTCACATCGCGTTTGCGCGGGCCACGGTTTTCGCCGCGCGCCACGTCGTAGGCAATCGTGAGGGTGTCTTTGTCGAACATCACGCTCTGGAATCGCGCATACGGGCACATGTGCATGCACACCGCTTCGCGCAGCCAACCGGCGTTAATGTAAGTGGCGGCGGTAAAGAACAGCACCCAGAACAGACTGACCCCGCCGATTTGCAACGTCAGCAACTCTTCGGCCAGCGGACGAATCGGCGTGAAGTAGCCGACAAAAGTCAGCCCGGTCAGCACGCTGATCGCCAGCCACAAAGTGTGTTTGGCGGCACGGCGCGCCAGTTTGTTCAGGCTCCACGGCGCCGCTTGCAGTTTGATCCGCTGGTTGCGTTCGCCTTCAGTGAGCTTCTCGCACCACATGAAAATCCACGTCCACGAGCTCTGCGGGCAGGTGTAACCGCACCAGACCCGGCCGGCAAACACGGTGATGGCGAACAGGCCGAACGCGGCGATGATCAGCAGTGCCGACAGCAAGATGAAATCCTGTGGCCAGAAGGTCGCGCCGAAGATGTGGAATTTGCTTTCCGACAGATCCCAGAGCACGGCCTGACGCCCGCCCCAGTTCAGCCACACCGTGCCGAAAAACAACAAAAACAGAAACCCCGCGCCGCTCATACGCAAGGTGCGGAAAAGGCCGGTGAAGCTGCGGGTGTGGATTTGATTGTCGCTGGATTTTGCCGTCGCCTTCATTGGGCGTGCGGGAATGTTTTTTATGGTTGGAGATGCTTCTACGGTTCGGACGGGGATTTGTTCGCTCATGGTCGTTCGCTCATCAGCCTCCATCAGGCCAGCGAACTATGGGCGTCGATCTGTTTGCATAACAGACTCAGGTATTTCAATAAAAAGCGGATCAGATGAGCTTTCTGACACGTACTGCGACAACTTGAAGCAGCCCGCAGGCAAAGGCGCAAACGCCTATCGCAGGCGTCTGCGCCGGGTGTTGACCAAGGTCAGTCAAATCACCGAATCACTCTCGTCAGCCTTGAGGTGCTTACGACCGTCCTTGGCACCTGCTACGGTCAAGGCGTCGGCTTCTGCTTCGGTGATGTACACGCGCTTGCCTTCTATCTCAACGAAAGACATGGCTTTTTCACTGTCCGTTTTGACTTCCAGGGTGTCGCAGATGCGAATTTCCTCGCCATGTTCGACGGTAAAGAAACACACTTTTTGCTCGGGATTGGATTCATCGACGCGCAGGGGCATGGGGCTGTCCTTTTTCCGGGGGTGTCTGAAACGTTAGGGCGCATGCTTTGCCGATCGTTCGGCGCAACCGATTAATGGTCGCCGCTGTCCATCATCTATCGACTCATAAAAAGGACGGCACGATGAACGCCTGGTGGCATGAAGTGTGGGTGACGCTGCAAGCGGAATTTGCCGATATCGGCGATGCGTCGCAGCTGACGCGAATCACCGTGCGGCTGGTGATGGCGGCGGTATTGGGCGGGATTCTCGGTTTCGAACGCGAGCATAAAGGCAAGGCGGCCGGGGTGCGCACGCACATGTTGGTAGCGCTCGGCGCGGCGCTGTTTGTGCTGGTGCCGCAGACGTCAGGGGCGGAGTCCGATGCGATGAGCCGGGTACTGCAGGGGGTTATCGCCGGGATCGGCTTCCTTGGTGCGGGCACGATTTTGAAGAACAAGGAAGGTGATGAAGGTCACGTCAAAGGCCTGACCACGGCAGCGGGGCTGTGGATGACGGCGGCGATTGGGGTGGCGGCGGGGTTGGGCAAGGAGGCGACGGCGCTGCTGAGTACCTTGTTGGCGTTGGGGATTTTCAGCGTGATGCCCCGGATCGTGCGTTTGTTTGAAAGGGATGAGCAGAAAAACGATCTCCTCTAATTCATCGCTTCCCGCGTGCAATGGGACGTGGAGCGTCCCCGGCGGCATTCCCACGCAGAGCGTGGGAATGATCGGTGGCCGGGTCAGACGATCACGGGCGGCATCGTCGTTGGTGGTTCTTCTTTCGGCGGAGGCGTGGTGCCTGGCGGCTCTTGCTCTGGAATCGGTTGCGGTTCGGTTTCCGGAAGAGTGGGTTTGTCGATGTTCGGATCAGGCGTTTCGGCCGGGATCGGGATGTTCATCAGTAGACCTCCGTGTGGCACATGGCGTGAGAAGTGCTTAAGTGGATTGACCACCTCGTGGCGAATTCGATCCGCTTTTCTGTAACGGCAATTTCATCTGAACTTTTCCCGGCACCGGTCGCTCGGAACCTAAGTGAGTTCATTCCGGACGGGCGCTCGATTGCGAACGCTGAACCGGCACAAGAGCGTCCTTTGGGCGTTAAGGAGAGATGCTCAATGACTGCTGAAAACCCCTCAGAACTAAGCTACAACCCGCACATTCCGCTGTCGCAGGCTTTGTTGCTGCCACGCATCGCCATCGAAGACACCATGCCGACCCTCGATGGCGGGCAGTTCGCCGTGAAGTCGATTGCCGGCCGTGAAGTGGTGGTCACCAGCAAAGTCTTCGCCGACGGTCACGACAAGTTGGCGGTGCGCATTCGCTGGCGCGAGGAAGGCGAGGAGACCTGGCAAAGCGAGGTCATGTCCGACCAGGGCAACAATGGCTGGAAGGGTCAGTTCCGCCCCGAGCATCAGGGCCGTTTCCTCTATTGCATCGAAGCGTGGATCGATCATTTCGCCAGTTTCCAGTACGAGTTGGAGAAGAAGCACACCGCCGCTGTACCGGTCTCGCTGGAGTTGCAGGAAGGCCGGACGATGGTGCAACAAGCTGCCGAACGCAGCGAAGGTCAGCTCAGCGAACAGCTCGCTGCGCTGCACCATGAACTGTCCGGGCTGCTCGAAACCGAGCAGGTCGCGCTGTTTCTGCACTCGCGCAGTGCGCAACTGATGGCCGAGGCCGATCACCGCGCCTACCTGAGCGTCAGTGCTGAATTCCCGATGGACGTCGAACGCGAACTGGCCGAGTTTGCCAGTTGGTACGAGCTGTTTCCGCGCTCGATCACCGACGACCCCAAACGTCACGGCACCTTTAATGACGTGCACTCGCGCTTGCCGATGATTCAGGACATGGGTTTCGACGTGTTGTACTTCACGCCGATCCATCCGATTGGCCGCGCGCATCGCAAGGGCCGCAATAACTCGCTGACGGCGGGGCCGGATGATCCGGGCAGTCCGTACGCGATTGGCAGCGAGGAGGGGGGGCACGAGGCGATTCACTCGCAGCTCGGTACTCGCGAAGACTTCCGTCGACTGGTGGCGGCGGCTGCCGATCATGGTCTGGAAATCGCTCTCGATTTCGCCATTCAGTGTTCTCAGGATCACCCGTGGCTCAAGCAGCATCCGGGCTGGTTCAACTGGCGCCCGGACGGCACGATCAAATACGCGGAAAACCCGCCGAAGAAATATCAGGACATCGTTAACGTCGATTTCTACGCGCCGGACGCGATTCCGAGTCTGTGGGTCGAGTTGCGTGACATCGTCGTCGGTTGGGTCAATGAAGGCGTGAAGATCTTCCGCGTCGACAACCCGCACACCAAACCGCTGCCATTCTGGCAGTGGCTGATTGCCGATGTGCGCGCGCTGCATCCGGAAGTGATCTTCCTCGCGGAGGCGTTCACCACGCCGGCGATGATGGCGCGTCTGGGCAAGGTCGGGTACACGCAGAGTTACACCTATTTCACCTGGCGCAACACCAAGGCCGAACTGGCCACGTACCTCACCGAGCTGAATGAATCGCCGTGGCGCGAGTGCTACCGGCCGAATTTCTTCGTCAACACGCCGGATATCAACCCGGCATTCCTGCATGAGTCCGGGCGTCCGGGGTTCTTGATCCGCGCCGCGCTGGCCACCATGGGCTCGGGCCTGTGGGGCATGTATTCGGGTTACGAACTGTGCGAAGCGGCGCCGGTGCCGGGTAAAGAGGAGTACCTCGATTCGGAGAAGTACGAGATCCGCGTCCGCGACTTCACCGCGCCCGGCAACATCATTGCCGAGATCGCCCAGCTCAACCGCATCCGTCGGCAGAACCCGGCGCTGCACACGCATTTGGGGCTGAAGGTCTACAACGCCTGGAACGACAACATTCTCTACTTCGGCAAGCGCAGCGCCGATGGCAGCAATTTCATTCTGGTCGCGGTCAGCCTCGATCCGCATAACGTGCAGGAAGCGAATTTCGAACTGCCGCTGTGGGAAATGGGCCTGCCGGACGATGCGACGACCCATGGCGAAGATCTGATGAACGGGCATCGCTGGGACTGGCATGGCAAATACCAGTTCATGCGGATTGACCCGGCATATCAGCCGTTCGGAATTTGGCGGATTACCACTAGTTGATACGTAATGATCGTTCCCACGCTCTGCGTGGGAATGTATCCCGGGACGCTCCGCGTCCCAAAATTGGACGCAGAGCGCCCATGGCGGCATTCCCACGCAGAGCGTGGGAACGATCATCGTGGGGCGTTGCTAAAGAATTCAGCAGGAGTTTCACATGGCGAAGAAACCCAATGCAGCCACCTTCATCAAAGACCCGCTCTGGTACAAGGATGCGGTGATTTACCAGGTTCACGTCAAATCGTTTTTCGACTCCAACAACGACGGGATCGGCGACTTTCCCGGCCTGATCGCCAAACTCGATTACATTGCCGAACTCGGCGTCAACACCATCTGGCTGCTGCCGTTCTACCCGTCGCCACGTCGCGATGATGGCTACGACATCGCCGAATACCGTGGCGTGCACAGCGATTACGGCACCATGGCCGACGCCAAGCGCTTTATCGCCGAGGCGCACAAACGCGGCTTGCGAGTAATTACCGAGCTGGTCATCAACCACACCTCCGACCAACACCCGTGGTTCCAGCGTGCCCGCAAAGCCAAACCCGGCTCGGCGGCGCGCGACTTTTACGTGTGGTCGGATGACGATCAGAAATACGACGGCACTCGGATCATTTTCCTCGACACCGAAAAGTCCAACTGGACGTGGGATCCGGTCGCCGGCCAATACTTCTGGCACCGCTTCTATTCGCACCAGCCCGACCTGAATTTTGATAACCCGCAAGTGATGAAAGCCGTGCTCTCGGTGATGCGTTACTGGCTGGACATGGGTATCGACGGTCTGCGCCTCGACGCCATTCCGTACCTGATCGAGCGCGACGGCACCAACAATGAAAACCTGCCCGAGACCCACGACGTCCGCAAGCAGATTCGCGCTGAGATCGACGCCAATTACCCCGACCGCATGCTGCTCGCCGAAGCCAACCAGTGGCCGGAAGACACCCAGCTGTATTTCGGCGATACCGACGCCAAAGGCCTCAATGGCGACGAATGCCACATGGCCTTTCACTTCCCGCTGATGCCGCGCATGTACATGGCGCTGGCTCAGGAAGACCGTTTCCCGATCACCGATATTTTGCGTCAGACCCCGGAAATTCCGGCGAACTGCCAATGGGCGATTTTCCTGCGCAACCACGATGAACTGACGCTGGAAATGGTCACCGACAAAGAACGTGACTACCTGTGGAATTACTACGCCGCTGACCGCCGCGCGCGGATCAACCTTGGTATTCGGCGACGGCTGGCGCCGTTGATGGAGCGCGATCGTCGTCGCGTCGAACTGCTCAACAGCCTGCTGCTGTCGATGCCGGGCACGCCGACGTTGTACTACGGCGATGAAATCGGCATGGGCGACAACATCTATCTGGGCGACCGCGACGGAGTGCGTACGCCGATGCAATGGTCGATCGACCGCAACGGCGGTTTCTCCCGCGCCGACCCGGCCAGTCTGGTGCTGCCGCCGATCATGGATCCGCAGTACGGTTATCTGTCGGTCAACGTCGAAACCCAGGCGGGCGATCCGCATTCGTTGCTCAACTGGACGCGGCGCATGCTTGCTGTGCGCAAACAGTCGAAAGCCTTCGGTCGCGGCACGCTGAAGATGCTCTCGCCGAGCAACCGCCGCATTCTCGCTTACACCCGCGAATTCACCGACGCCGACGGCAAGCACGAAATCATTCTCTGCGTGGCGAACGTCTCGCGCAGTGCGCAAGCGGCGGAGCTGGATTTGTCGGCCTACGTCGGCATGGTGCCGGTAGAAATGTTGGGCGGTAACGCGTTTCCGCCGATTGGTCAGTTGAATTTCCTCCTGACGTTGGCGCCGTACGGCTTCTACTGGTTTGCCTTGGCCTCGGAAAACCAGATGCCGAGCTGGCACGTCGAGCCCGCGCAGAGCCTGCCGGACTTCACCACGCTGGTGCTGAAAAAGCGCATGGAAGAACTGCTGGAAGCGCCATCCCGCGCGACGCTGGAGCAAAACATCCTGCCGAACTGGCTGCAAAACCGCCGCTGGTTCGCCGGCAAAGGCGCGGCCATCGACAACGTGCAAATGGCTTACGGCGTGCGCTTCGGCGATGCCCAGCATCCGGTGTTGCTCAGCGAAATCGAGGTCACCAGCGCTGGCCACACCAGCCGTTATCAGCTGCCATTCGGTTTCATAGCTGAAGATCAGGTCGGCCCGGCATTGCCGCAGCAACTGGCATTGGCGCGCGTTCGTCGCGTGCGTCAGGTCGGCTTGATCACCGATGCGTTCAGCCTCGAAGCGTTTATTCGCGCCGTACTGCAAGGCATGCAGAACAACACCGTGCTCGAATCGAGCGAGGGCGAAATTCGCTTCGCACCAACCGCGCAACTGGAAAAACTCGGCCTCGGTGCCGAGTCGGAAGTGCGCTACCTTTCGGCGGAGCAATCGAACAGTTCGGTGGTGATCGGCAACAGCCTGGTGCTCAAACTGATCCGCAAAGTCGCCTCGGGCGTGCACCCGGAACTGGAGATGAGCGCGTACCTGACCGAGGCCGGTTTCGAAAATATCTCGCCGCTGCTTGGTTCGGTGATTCGCCGCGACGCCAAGGGTCAAGACAATCTGTTGATGATCGCTCAAGGCTATCTGAGCAATCAGGGCGATGCCTGGGAATGGACGCAGAACAACCTCGAACGGGCGCTGCGCGACGAACTCGCCGATGCCATGTCCGAGCAGGAACAGCATTACAACGCACTCGGCGAGTTGAAGGATTTTGCCGGCATGCTCGGGCAGCGTTTGGGCGAGATGCACAAAGTGCTCGCCGCGCCGACTGACAACGCCGATTTTGCGCCGCAGGTGTCGACGGCCAAGGATGCGCAGGCCACGGGCAAAGATATCGCCGCGCAAGTCGAGCACGCGCTGAAACTGCTCAAGCAGCATCAGGGCGAACTCAGCGCGGCGGATCAGCAACTGGTCAAACGCTTGCTCGACGAGAAGAAAACCATTCTGGCCCACGTCCAGGATCTGGCGAAAAAAGCTGTCGGCGGTTTGCAGATTCGTGTTCACGGCGACCTGCATTTGGGGCAGGTGCTGGTGATCAAGGGCGATGCGTACCTGATCGACTTTGAGGGCGAACCGGCGCGGCCATTGAGTGAGCGCCGAGGCAAACACAGTCCGTACAAAGATGTCAGCGGCGTGCTGCGTTCCTTCGATTACGCCGCGGCGATGACCATCAATATGCAGAACGTTGATCACGGCGCGGAGTCTGAAGACGCACGTCGTCGTGTCGCGCAACGTTATTTGAATGAAGCGCGAGCGGCATTTGTTCAGGCATATCGCCGAGCGGCAGCTAGTCTTGATCATGCTTGGCAAGATCCTGAAGGGGCCGACGCTGCGCTGGCATTGTTCGGTCTGGAGAAGGCGGCCTATGAAGTGGCCTATGAAGCCGAAAATCGCCCGACGTGGCTGCCCGTGCCGTTGCACGGTTTGTATGGGTTATTGACAGGGCTTAAACCCTTTTCCGATCTTGGTGGAGAGTAGTCATGAGTTTCTCGAACAAGGAACAGGGTCAGAAAGAAGCATTGTTGCCGGCGGCGAAGGACATCGACGCGCTGGTACGTGCTGAACATCACGATCCGTTTTCGATTCTGGGGCCCCACGGCGATGGCGCCGGCGGGCAGTTTATTCGTGCGTATTTACCCGGTGCGTTGAGCGTTGTCGTGCTGGACAAGGACTCCGGCGAAGAACGCGGGCCGCTGGAGCAGACCGAAACACCGGGGCTGTTTGTCGGCCATTTTGATCAGGCGCGACCGTATCAGTTGCGCACGCGTTGGGCCGGTGGCGAGCAAGTGGCGGAAGATCCGTACAGCTTCGGCCAGTTACTCGGTGAAATGGATTTGTATCTGTTTGCCGAGGGCAATCACCGCGACCTCAGTAGCTGCCTCGGCGCGCAACTGACAAGCGTTGATGGTGTCGACGGCGTGCGCTTTGCCGTGTGGGCGCCGAATGCCCGACGTGTTTCGGTGGTCGGTGATTTCAACGTCTGGGATGGCCGACGTCATCCGATGCGTTTGCGCCATCCGTCCGGGGTCTGGGAGTTGTTTATCCCGCGCCTGCAAGCGGGCGAGTTGTACAAATACGAGATTCTCGGCGCGCACGGGATTCTGCCGCTCAAGGCTGACCCGATGGCGCTGGCCACCAGCCTGCCGCCGGACACCGCGTCGAAAGTCGCCGCGCCGCTGCAAGTCAATTGGCAGGATCAGGACTGGATGAACAGCCGTCATGATCGGCAAAAACATTCAGCGCCACTGTCGATTTACGAGCTGCACGCCGGTTCGTGGCAATGTGAACTGGATGATCTTGGCGAAGTCGCGCGCCAGTACACCTGGCCGGAACTGGCTGAGCGGCTGATTCCGTACGTGAAGGAGCTCGGTTTCACCCACATCGAATTGATGCCGATCATGGAACACCCGTTCGGTGGTTCCTGGGGCTATCAGTTGCTCTCGCAATTCGCCCCGAGTGCGCGCTACGGCACGCCGGAACAGTTCGGCGACTTCGTCAACGCCTGCCACCAGGCGGATATCGGCGTGATCCTCGACTGGGTGCCGGCGCATTTCCCTACCGATACCCACGGTCTGGCGCAGTTCGACGGCACCGCGCTGTACGAATACGGCAATCCGCTGGAAGGTTTCCATCAGGATTGGGACACGCTGATTTACAACCTCGGGCGCACTGAAGTGCATGGCTACATGCTCGCTTCGGCGTTGCATTGGCTGAAGCATTTCCACATTGACGGTCTGCGCGTCGATGCCGTGGCTTCGATGCTGTATCGCGACTATTCGCGCAAGGCTGGCGAATGGGTGCCGAACCGCCACGGCGGTCGCGAGAATCTGGAGGCCATCGACTTCCTCCGTCATTTGAACGACGTGGTTGAGCTGGAGGCACCGGGCGCGCTGGTGATCGCCGAAGAATCGACCGCGTGGCCGGGCGTCAGCCAGAGCACGCAGCAGGGCGGTTTGGGCTTTGCCTACAAATGGAACATGGGCTGGATGCACGATTCGCTGCATTACATTCAGCAGGATCCGGTGTACCGCGCGCATCATCACAATGAGCTGAGTTTCGGTCTGGTGTACGCGTGGTCCGAGCGCTTTATCCTGCCGATTTCCCACGATGAAGTGGTGCACGGCAAACATTCGCTGATCGACAAGATGCCCGGTGATCGCTGGCAGAAATTCGCGAATCTGCGTGCTTATCTGAGTTTCATGTGGACGCATCCGGGCAAGAAGCTGCTGTTCATGGGTTGCGAGTTTGGTCAGTGGCGCGAGTGGAATCACGATCAGCAGCTGGATTGGTATCTGCTGCAGTATTCCGAGCACAAAGGCGTGCAGAAACTGGTTGGTGACCTTAATCGGCTGTACCGCGAAGAACCGGCGCTGCACGATCAGGACGATGCGCCGCAGGGTTTCCAGTGGTTGATTGGTGATGATGCGATCAACAGTGTTTATGCCTGGCTGCGCTGGAGTAAGGACGGCAAACCGGTGCTGGTGGTGGCGAACTTCACGCCGGTGCCGCGTCAGGCGTATCGGGTCGGCGTGCCGTTCGCCGGGCGCTGGACGGAGTTGCTCAATAGTGATGCTGACACGTATGCGGGTTCCAATTACGGCAATGGTGGCGGGGCGTTTACCGAAGAAGTGCCGAGCCATGGGCAGTCGATGTCGCTGGAATTGAACCTGCCGCCGTTGGCGGTGTTGATCCTTAAACCTGAGGGTTGATCCGGCACCGCGTCGCGGCCTTCGCGAGCAGGCTCACTCCTACATTTGGAACGCGTTCCCCTGTAGGAGTGAGCCTGCTCGCGAAGACGTCGGCGCAAACACCATCACTCTCAACCCGAACACTCACCCACGCGTCTGATCCTGCCGCCGTTGGCGGTGTTGATCCTTAAACCGGAGGGTTGATCCGGAGCCGCGTCGCGGCCTTCGCGAGCAGGCTCGCTCCCACATTTGGAATGCATACCTCCTGTGGGAGCGAGCCTGCTCGCGAAGGCGTCGGCGCAAACAACATCAATACTCGCTGTCTACCACCGCATCCGCACCCCCAAGCTACCAATAATCCCGTTCAGATCATTGTCATCCACATCACTGCTGTAATCCGCGCTCACATACAAACTCACCGACGGCGTCACTCGCGCCACCAGCCCCAGTCCCAATTCGACAAACGACGAGTTGCGGCTGCTGCTGATCTTGTCGACCTGATCCAGCGTCACCGTGTTGCCGGTGTACACCGTGTGCCAGAGGTTGGTGCGCACATACGGCTCGACTGGCAGACCGCTCAAATCGTAACTGCCTTTCAACCGTGCGCCGACCCGGCCGCTCCACGACGTTATGTCGCTGGATGAAGCGTTGCCATTGCCGGCATACGGCGTGTCGAGGGTGATGCGCTGGTTGATCAGTTGTGCCTGCGGTTCGACCACCCAGTTTTCGCTCAGACCAATCGGGTAGCCACCCTCAACGGAAAAGGTCATCGCGCTGCCCTCGGTCAACTGCCGCGCGCCTTGTTCGTTACGGCTAAAGCCGTTGACCCGGCCACCGCTGGCCGACAGATCAACGTGCCAGCCTTGCGGCCCGGTCAGGCTGTAATAGGCGCCGAGGCTCTGGCCTTGCAGGTTGAGGGTGTCAGTAGCCGGGTCGGCGAGGGCGCGGCTGGTGATTAAACCATTGCCGTTGCCTTGAATCTGGTTGACCCCGCCGATCAGTCCGATGGTTTGCGTATGGCCGCTGCCGCTTTGCAGGGTCAGCACCGCCGGGCCTTTCAGATCGCCGCTGCCGGGTATCGCGAAACCTGCCGTTTGCACATCGACTTGTGCCTGACGGGCGCTTTTGCCGTAGAGCTGATCCCAGGCAGAAGGGGAAATGTCTTCGGTGATCAGCTTGGCGTCCTGCACATCCGGGCGTGGACTGAAACGCTGTTGATCCGGGGTGATCACCGTTGCGGGCAAGGTCATCACCGGAACATCCTGGCGATACCACGCCGCCGTCTCATCCGCCGCAGGGCCGGCCTGCGCCTCCATGGATGAACACAGCAAGATAGAACTCGACACTGTGCAAAAAGTAACTTTGATCTCTGCTGAGGTGAATGAAGTTTTCATGGAGGTCTACCTTGCTATCGCATGCGCTGTCTCTGTGTGGCGTCTCTCCTACCCCGAACGAGGGGCGACCGAATGGAGCGGGGCGAACCGTGGACGCTCGATTTGGCGAGTGTCCGAAGGCTCGCCCCGGGCAGTGATTCCGGGGGTAGTAAGGTTGAGCTAAGAAGACTGTCGGGCTTGCGTCAAGAAACCGCGCGATGAGTGGTATGAGAGGTATCAGACGACGCAACTGTCTGTTTTTCTGAACATATCTAAGGTGTTGTTTATTGGGGAGAACGCCGCAAAACCTGCGGCGTAGACGTTTTAGCCCTCAGGCATAGGATTACAAATGCACTTCAACGGCCAGCGGCAAGTGATCGGACAGATGTGTCCACGGTTTGTTGCCGAGGATTCGCGGGTCATGGCTGCTGGCATTGCGCAGGTAGATCCGGTCGAGGCGCAGCAACGGGAATCGCGCCGGATAGGTCTTGGCCGGACGCCCGTGATGACGTTCGAAGGCCTCGTGCAGGTAATCGCGGCGGGCGAGGGCGGCGTTGCCCTGGAGCTGCCAGTCATTGAAATCGCCGGCGATAATCACCGGTGCATCTTCGGGCAACGATTCGAGCAACTGACAGAGGAGTTGCAGCTGTAATTGGCGATGGCTTTCGAGCAGGCTCAAATGCACGCAGATCGCGTGTACTTCCGCATGGCCCGGGACATCAAGCACACAGTGCAAAAGGCCTCGGCGTTCGGGGCCGGTGATTGAAACATCGAGATTGCGGTATTCGCGGATCGGGTATTTCGACAGCAACGCATTGCCGTGGTGGCCGTCGGGATAAACCGCGTTGCGCCCGTAAGCGAAGTCGCTCCACATGCTGTCGGCGAGAAATTCATACTGCGAGGTCTGCGGCCATTCGTTGTAGCGACTGGAATGGCGCTCGTGTTCGCCGACCACTTCCTGCAAAAACACCAGATCCGCCGAGGTGCTGCGCACCGCTTCACGCAACTCCGGCAGAATGAAGCGCCGATTCAGCGCGGTAAAACCCTTGTGCGTATTCACCGTCAGCACGCGCAAGCGATGAATGACTGGCGCGTCGACCACATGACGTTTGAGATCGCTGGACACGTTCACTCCTCTGAATCCTGGCTACCTGTTCATGCGACTGATGCGTGGGGGCGGCAGTTCCTTTGAACACCCATCAATATCTGCGTTGCCTGACCCAGCGCTTTCGCGAGCAAGCCCGCTCCCACAGGGGGGCGTCGGTGGATGCGGAATTTGTGTCGGGTGGAGATCATAGTGTGGGAGCGGGCTTGCTCGCGAAGGGGGCGGCCCATTCAACATTTTTGTTGGCTGACATACCGCTTTCGCGAGCAAGCCCGCTCCCACAGGGGAGGTGTGTTGGATGCAGGATTTGTGTCGGGTGGAGATCAAAGTGTGGGAGTGAGCCTGCTCGCGAAGGCGTCGGCCCATTCAACATCTTTGTTGGCTGACATACCGCTTTCGCGAGCAAGCCCGCTCCCACAGGGAGGCGTCGGTGGATGCGGAATTTGTGGCGGGTGGAGATCAAAGTGTGGGAGTGAGCCTGCTCGCGAAGGGGCGGCCCATTCAACATTTTTGTTGGTTGAGATACCGCTTTCGCGAGCAAGCCCGCTCCCACAGGGGAGGTGTGTTGGATGCAGGTTTTGTGGCGAGTGGAGATCAAAGTGTGGGAGCGGGCTTGCTCGCGAAGGGGGCGGCACATTCAACATTTGCATTGACTGGATCACCGCTTTCGCGAGCAGGCTCGGCTCCTACAGGGGGAGGTGAGGTTTTCAGGTGTTGCGGGTGGCCAGGGCGCGTTCCATGCGGGTGATGCCTTCTTCCAGCAATGAGCGCGGGCAGCCGAAGTTCAGGCGTACGAACTGTTGGTGCTGATCGCCAAAGTCCAGACCGGCGCTGAGGCCAACCTTGCCTTGCTCAAGGAAGAACTGCTGCGGGTTGGCCAGATCCAGCGCCGAGCAATCCAGCCACGCCAGATAAGTCCCTTGCGGCACATTGATCGTCACGCCCGGCAAACGGCTGCGCACCGCATCTACCAGATAATCACGGTTGGCTTGCAGATAGATTTTCAGCTCAGCCAGCCACGGCGCGCCTTCGCTGTACGCCACGCGAGTCGCTTCCATGCCCAGCGGGTTGACGCTGTCGACCATGCCGCAGCGGGCGTGGTTGACGCGTTCGCGCAGGGCAGCGTCCTGGATGATCATGAACGAGGTCTTGAGGCCGGCGATGTTGTAAGCCTTGCTCGCCGACATCAGGGTGATGGTGCGCTGGGCAATTTCCGGGCTCAGCGAGGCGGTCGGAATGTGTACGCGGCCGTCGAAGCACAGTTCGGCGTGAATCTCATCGGAGATGATCCACGCGTCCTGCGCCACGCAAATGTCGGCCACGGCTTGCAGTTCTTCGCGACCGAACACTTTGCCCAGTGGGTTGTGCGGGTTGCTCAGCAATAGAGCGCCACCACCGTTTAGCGAATCACGCAATACGTCCAGCGGCGTCAAGTAGGTGCCGTCCGCCTGCGCATTGAATTCCAGCTCAACCTTGTTCAAACCCCAATGCCCCGGCGCATGGCGCAGCGGCGGGTAGTTCGGCACTTGCACCACAACGTTTTGCTGCGGCTGCACCAGCGCTTTCAACGCCATGTTGAAACCGGATTCAACGCCCGGCAGGAAGATCAGCTCTTGCGGTTTGACCTTCCAGGCGAACTTGGTCCAGAGGTCGGCGACGATGGCTTCGCGCAGGCTGTCCTGAGCAACGCTGTAACCCACCAGCGGGTGCAACAAGCGCTGTTGCAGCGCCTCGATGACTACCGGCGGCGCGGCGAAATCCATGTCAGCAACCCACATCGGCAACACGTCGGCCGGGTAGCGGCTCCACTTGGTGCTGCCGGTGTTGTGGCGGTCGAATAGCTGATCAAAATCGAAAGTCATGCGCGGTCTCGTGAAGGCGGGTTGTTCATGGACGCCATGATAAACCCATGCCCCCACGGGAACACCCAAAACCTTGTGGGAGGGGGGGGGGGGGGGGGGGGGGGGGGGGGGGGGGGGGGGGGGGGTGGGGGGGTTGGGGGGGAGGACGGGGGCACCCTCCCCCCACCCGCCCAGCAGC